>NZ_AJQF01000518.1:0-20762 GCF_000261705.1 Bradyrhizobium genomosp. III
CTCATTCCGTCATCACCCAGTTTCCCGCATAGCTCTTCCGCGAATACTTCCGCTCCAATACTGAGCCGTAGGGCATCAAAGGAGCGGCGCGTGATGCGCGCCAAAAGCGGCACGCCAGAGTGGCCAGTTTCAAGGGTCAGAACCAAGGTGACCTCAGCATCGCCGTGCGGCAGAGAGGCCGTTATGCGTGCTCGAAATACATTGAGGATAGAGCTTGCGCGCGGAGGTTCGCACGCAATGCTGACGTCGCCGGCAGCGATGCGCAGCCGCAGCCTTGCGCCCGGCCTTAGCGGTACTGCTGGTATCAGAAAGCGCGCGGATTTGAGGCGGAGCTTGACCAGCCCGTAGCGCCCGTCATAACCGCCGACCATAGTATCCAGACAGATTGCCGCTTCACTGCGGCTGGCGAGCGCCGGGTCGCTCTGGGTGACATTGAGCGGACCGGCCGCAGTCACGGTGCCATCTTTCATCATGACGAGATGATCGGCGAGACGTTCGATATCGGTGATGTCATGGCTGATGTAGATCATCGGCAACGCAAGCGATTGCAGGATGCGTTCGAGAAATGGCAGGATCTCGCATTTGGCGGAGCGGTCGCGCACAATGAGTGGATCGTCCAGCAGGAGTAGCCGAGGCTGGCCTAGCAGCGCACTGCCAAGGGCAAGTCGCTGCCGCTCGGTCTTGGAAAGATGTGATGGCGTACGCTCGAGCAGTGGCGCCAAGCCGAGCAATTCGACCACACCATCAAAATCGATCAGTGTCGGTTCCGAGTTTGACGCGTTGTATAAAAGGGTGCGTCGTACCGACAAATGAGAAGAGAGGATCGGTAGCTGAAATACATATGCGACGCGACGCAGATGAGGCGGTCGAAACGTCGTCTCATCTTGCCAAATCTCCCCATCAATCGCACAGAAGCCATTCGGCAGACGCTGCACGCCAGCGATGCAGCGCGCGAGTGTAGTTTTGCCGCACCCAGGCGGACCAAAAATCGCTGTGACGCCTTTGGCCGGTACGCTGAACTGCGTATCAAGCAGAATGCTCGCGAGCGAGCCGTTGAAGGCAACCTCAATATAGCCCTTCTTGGCTTCTTTGGTGAACCCGCCCATGTGCTGCATCTTCCATCTAAGTGAGGAGCCTAGCGGCTGCACTGGAGGTGATCGTTATGCTGCTGGCCATCCAGTCTATTCCGCTCCAGCACGGCGCTGCTGCTCGCAAGAGGGTATAAAGTGGGAGGGAGGCGTGCAGAGCGGTTTCAAGTCCGGAGCCTTGTTGAGCAGCTCCACGCCGGTGGATCGTGGCAATCGGTACGGTGGCCGGCGCGCTTACCTTAAGAGTTAAGCGCCGCCTTTCCAGCAACGCGAGGTCTTTGGTCTGCTTGGCCGGGCCGAGGCCTTCTGGTGAATGTTGAATGGCGCGGCTTGAGAGGTTGGGGGGCAAAGATGCCGGCTCACGCCAAAGCTGAATACTGGCCCGCGGCCGGAAATCGGCATCAATGATCCCACAGCTTCGCGAGCCGATTTGAAGTCTGCCCAGTAGCTGATCGTAGCCTCTGCACTCTCAGGTGCGACCAGCATCAGCGCCAGGTCGATTAACATGAATCGAATAAGTCTCATTGGAACTCCGGCTCCGCCTGAGCCGCTTCCTTCCCGGCAACTGGCTGATACTTACCCAGCAATCCGCGTGCCGTTCGAAGTGATAACTGGGCGGTTAGCGGCAAGGGAGGCGTTTTATCTGTCTCCACTCCGCGTCTTAAATCGCCGCATCCTATTGTAGGACTTTGACGCTCGCGTCTCCAACCGCACATGCAGGGCCGTGAGGCGGCACCCAAGGATCATGCCAAGCCTCTCGCGTTCGAGATCGTGCTTTGGCGAATATGCGGCCGTAGAGCTCGTCAATGATGCACAACTCCATGCCATCCGACTGACGCGCCATCCGATCTACTCGGCGGAGAAGGCCTGTAGACGGTCGCTTGGCGAAAGCGCTGACCGAGATGATATGCGGTGCCCGCGCGCTCAAAGTGCTTGAATCGACCGTAACGTCAGGTTGTAGGCATGGCGAAGCAGAAAACCATATTGGGAGCCAACATGGGCACATAAGTGCTAAACGGCCGATCTCTGTTTGTCGCGGTCTTCGCAATGCGTGTTGCGAGTGGCGGGATAATGATTCGGAGCGCGGCAATCATTGCAGCCGGCCCGCGAGAAGCGAGACTCATGGCTGCCGAGGCATTCCAATCCGGTAAACAGATCACCTCTCGGGGCAAAGAAAAACAGAGAAGCACAGGCGTCTTATGAGGGGTTTGGTCAATCAAGAGCGACGAATGGGCTGGACTTGCAATGCGCATCGCTTTGCAGCCGTCCTCGCTGCGATCGCGATCGCTGCGACATGGTGCACAGGACACGCTCGCGCGCGAGATCGGCGAGCCGAGGAAGTCTTGGCGTCGTGCAAATCAGACGTGATCCGCTTCTGTGACCGCTTTACAGGCCGTAGCGATGTTGACGTGGCCATGTTTTGTCTTAGGGACAATTTCAAAAACTTGCACCGCGAATGCCGGCGCATGATGCCAACCGCGGCAAACGAAAACGATGCACCGAGACAATCGCTCAACAAGCGCCCGGTAGGCCCTCATCGAGAGACGCGGCAGTTGCGAACTCGAACGATAGTGAAGTATTCAGACTGACGGGCGGCGGGGTTGGCCAGCTTGGTGGCTGAAGGTCGACCGGGCTGGAGCATCAGCCTGCCGAGGCGCAGTCGGCTGGGTGGGACCGATCCGTGATTGGATTGGCTCGATTAGCGATACAGTTGCCCAGGCGTGGTGCGGCCTTGAATTTCGAGTTTCGTGCTGCAGCAGTTGCGCTTTGTTCAGCGCTGTAGCCATTCGCGGCTTCGAGGTTTTGTGAAGTTGCTTTCGTCTCTCTGTGGCTGGTCCCAAGGGCAATCAGCGTCAGCTGTGGAGGCAGTGGACCGTACTGTCATCAATTTATGGCATTGTGGCCCGCGACTACGTATTTTTGCGGAAGTGGCTAAGTCGGCTGCGACAGCCAATGATTGCCGGAATATCAGCGCGTTTGTTTCATCGCGGTTGCCTTAGATTTCTCAGGATTACCTTCGGCTAGACTGAGCTGTAACAGATTGGGCTAGGAAACCTCTTTTGTTAGCCGCTGATCGATTTCCCCATGCAACCGCTTGATACCATTGCGGCGTTCTCTATGGGCGCTTCAGGGGAGTCGCTTCGCCCGATTGTGGTGCTCCTGACCGAATACACTTTAGAGCTCAAGGCGAAAGGAAACGCCGTCGACGAGAGCCGTTCAAAGGCAGAGAGCTGTTCATGCAGACGCTTCTCAAGGGCCTTGCGTTCGGTGCCAGGCAGGTCGGTGTTAAGTAGCCGGCGGCAGCGCCAGATTCCGTTTCGCAGCCATCTGATCTCACTTAGCGTATCATCAATCGAAGTCATCACGGATGTTGATCCTTAAGTGTAAAACATGGCGATGCTCGTCGAGCGGTCGTTCCCTGGCTCCGCATTCCTGCCGGATAGTTGAGCCGACAACGGCGTATCGCCCGCTCGTGTCCGGAGGAGGCGAGAAGTCCGATGTATGCGACGCTTATAAGTCAATATTATCCTACGCCGCGCGTTTGGCGAGAAATCGCGGCAGATCCTCGCGGTTTCAATGCGCCGCGAACGTGTGTCCTGCACAATTCCAGCGCTCATAGGGTTAAGCGTGTTTAACGCGAGATCAACAAGGCGCACTAGCTGCTCGAGTTATTTGGTCGCGGCGCAGCTAGGCTACACTGAGCTCGACACAGAAAATCTGTCGTACCAGTGACAGATGCACCTGTCCGATTATCCAGTCGGAAGGATACCGTGAAGAGCCGCCCGATCGCCGTTTGCCGGTTCACGTGACCAATGTTAAAATGGCTGGGAACTCCGCGTCGAAGAGAATTAGCGAGCCCGCGGTGTTGACATCGGGGCGCGCTGCGTCTCGTAGCCAAGCGCGTTAGCGCGATAGGCTGCAAGCTTTTGAGCTCAGCTATCGCCCAAGCGTTTGACCCCGGGGAGAAGTATGGCCGCCTCGCCTCACGTCACAGCAAAGTTGCCGGCCTAAACGCGCTGCTGCCGGCGGACCGGCACCCGCCACCAGCCGGTCCAGCACAAAGTGATTCGTCTGCGGAGAGCTGAGCCCAAGGTTACGGAATTACAAACGCCATCCGTCATTTCGTCGCTCCGGACTGCGTCAGGTTATCGACAGGTGGCGCTCGTATCATGAGCGCCGCTACTCCCTTGCAGGCTTGGCTCAATGGGCGCAGAGCTCGCAGGCGAGACCGGTGGACTGCAATATCAATTGATCCGCGAGCGAAACGCCGTCTGGATTCGCTACACTGTCTGCAGTGGGTGCTAGTTGCAGAAGCGTATCCGGGCCATTCGTGCCTGTCGGCACGCTTGTGGGATCGCACCTCACTCCTTGTGGGCCGGTGGCGCGTCAGCCATAGTGGAGGATTGGCGGTTCTAAGATGCGCCGCCCCGGCGCATTCGCTTCATTTTGCTACCGAAGAAACGATATCGATGAACACAGAACAGCTCGTCACTCGTATTCCTTCCGCAACTTCCGATTTGGAAAGCTCCGAACCAGGCTCTCCGGCCGCACCGCTGTGGGGAGAGACCTTGGCCGGCGTGCACACGTCCGCTGCCGGAGCGGTTGCCTCGCCGGAGGAGGTGCTGGCCAACTGGGCTGCCGAAGACGGGCAGGGGCAACATGGGGATCGGCAACAAGCGGTAAGCCGAACGTCGGCTTGGCGGGGGACGGGTGATCTCAATCAGCCGCTAGATCTGTCGTCTCGGTCCCTTACCGCCTTGCCTGCGCCCATTTTGGCCGAGGTGCGCCGCCTGAATGTGGATCACAATCAGCTCGACAGCCTGCCCGAGACACTTTCGACCGGCCTCCAGCGGCTCTAGGCCATCAGCAATGGGCTGACGCGCCTGCCTGCAGAGACCGTGAACTACCATCACTAGGCGTTCCGCCTGGCGGTCGCCGAAGATCTGCGGCAGGCAGCCGTCAGGCCCCGTTTACGCGAGCAGTATTTCGAGTTGGCTTCCGGAGCGAACGGGAGCTGCGAAGATCGCGTTACTTTGGTCTGGAACGGCATGCAGACCGCACGCCTGAACGCTGATGTCGAGGACGGACTCTATGACGGGCGCCTCGGCGAACTGCTCCAGAACGACCGCGTCTTGTTTCGCTTGGAAGCGCTTGACGGGATCGCGCGCGAGAGGGGCAACTCACTTCGCCGTGCCGATCCCGACGCGGATGTCGACGAGATCGAGGTTTATCTTGCCTACCAAGCCCAGCTGCGGGACGCCCTGGAGCTGCGGCACAACGCTCCCGACATGCGCTTCATGAATGTGTCTCAAGTGACCGAGGCCGATGTGGCCAGGGCCGAGGCGTCGGCGCGGGACGGGAAGCGGCGGAATTTCGGGACTATTTAGCGACGCGATGGCAACCATGGAAAGCGTGGTGAGGCGTATGGTACCCCAAGATTATGCTGAAATGCAGGAGCGGCTCGTCGGCGTGATGGGTGTACAATTTGAAACCCGCTTGGATGAGCGACTGGCTGAGCATGGTCTGACGGGCGATGCCGATGCCGAGCCGGTCCTCGGCGCCAGATACGAAACGAGATTGCCCGCGCGATCAAAAGCGCGCTCCTGCATCAGGTCCTCGGGAAGCTCGGCCTTCAGCTATGAGCGCACCTCCGAAGGAGGGTCCGTCGATCCGCCTCGCCGGTCACAAAAGTCAAAATTTAATCGACGCCTTCCGGGACGGACTGCCTGCATGACGGACTGTCTGCATGAGCCATTGCCGAATGAGCTCTGTTAATTGCGCCCGTGCGTCCGTGCGGACGATCATGGTATAGGATGGACATCCAAGAGAAGATTAGCAAAACGCAATGCGTTCACGTTGCGAGCGCCGTTGAACTCAGCGCTCAACGGCCTCTCATAGGCCAGACAAATAGATGGGGGATCAGACCGATCTCTTCAAGTCGCCCTCGTGCAACGTAGGCTACCGATGTCCGTCCCCCGCGGCCGATCCCACCTTCGCAGCGTCACACTCGAATCCAGATCGCGAAACATGCCGTAATTCCGCCGGATCCATTGATGCAGCTCGGTGGACCAGTCCTTCTCGTTGCGCAGATACCCAGTGAAGGAAAAGCCAAGCCGATCTATATATCTCTTAAGGAACAGCGGTAGTGCGGAAATTCGAATCACCCGATCGCCGTCCATCGCTTCAGGTAATCCGCCGCGCAGTGCGAATTCATTGTGGATGATGACCAGCGAGGCCGGGGGAATTCGCCGCCGCAGCATCTCGTAACCACGAAAGGAGATGCGATCTGCGCCCGCGACGAAGAGTACGACAGGGGTGACACAGCACCGCGCCGTCTCCTTGACGAAGCCAATCTCCTCGCACATCTTGAAGAATTCGTCGAAGGCGTGAAAGCCGAGATCGATTACTTTGGGTACACGATCGTGAACGATGAGAGGGTCCATCAGCTGCATCTTGCCGTATGTGTCGATCACATCCGCGGTCTCCGTGATGTTGGGCAGGTAGTCGAGCAATGATGGCTCTTTCAAGTTGACGTCAAACGACAGCGTTGTACCGTCTTTCAGCAGCAAGAACTCGCTCATGGCCCGAGCGATGAGGGTTTTACCGACCTGCGGGCTAGGTGAGCAGATGATGTAGATGGGGGTCGCTAACATAGCCAGCAGATCAATTTCGTTCCGTGCGTGGGCTCGAGCTTGCCGGATATACGGCTACTTCTCGCCGGCCCGGGTGGCGGACTTGGCCCCGGCCAATTCCGTCAAGTTGATGCGATCAAATTCGCTCCAGACATTTGCCAGCCAGTGCCGGACATAGCCGCGCAGCACGAAGGAGTTGTTCGCGGGTTCATCATTGCGTCCCTTGTTCGCGACGAAGTCTATGAACGGGACGGACGCGACTTCCACCTGCTCATACGCCATCTCGTTAAGCTTCGGGATGGTCAACTCAGTCGCATGTTTGATGCGATGAAAATAGGAATTATAAGTGGCTTGATCCCACTGGAAGAATTGAGTGTCGTTGATGAAGTTCTTGACCAGGTAGTACTTTGCACCGGTCATGAAAGTCGCGGTTTCCTCGATCTCGTCTAGCGACGCGATAGATGATCCCAGGATGTGGAACACGGCAAATGTGATCTGGCCAGACCGTGCCGAGTCCAGAAAGCCGATGTTGCGCAAGGAAGCCAGCGCAGAGGACAGTAGGCCTGCGCGAGCATCGATGACAGTGACGGACAGCCCTGAGTTCAAGGTATCGAAGATCTTCATCTGGTCCGCCGTCGCAGTCATGTCGACGATCTCAGTGATCCCGGGGTAAAAGCGCTTCAGCGTTCCCCGGGGCGACTCCGTGTCGAACGCGCGTATTTGCACGTTATTGACGCTAAAGTAGTCCAGTAGCGTTCGTGATACGGTCGTCTTGCCGACTCCTCCCTTGTCCGCACCGACTACAATTACCACTGGCTTCACCATAGAAACATCTCCTGAGCTCTTGCTATTGCCGCGCGCAAAGTGCGCTATCGGCGCGTCACTGCTTTGGGTGCGAACATGGCGGAAAGAAGGGGCAATGAACCGCCGATGCGAGAGCTCTGCAACTGATAAGCGTTTTCAACATCTAGCGAGTAACGTCGCGTGATGATGCAGCTCCGGCAATGGGAGTAATCACTTGTACTGGTGATTTACGTGAGGTTTGTGTGCGGCTGGAATATGCGGGGCAAGAATCAAAGTCTGCCCATGGTGATCGTTGGATTGCCGTAGGTTCGCTATGGATGCTGTCGCTGCCGCTATCAAATTTTAATGGGAGACCGAGTCTTACGTAGCGTCAGATTGCGAGCTCGATGAAAGCGCAAATCGGGGGGATGCTAGGCGGTCCGACTATGGCTTCGCAGACCATCAAAGGTCTACTGGATCAGATCGCCGTCTTTTCGGCATGCCGAGGAATATCTCCACGAGCTAAAGGTGAGTGGCTAAAGGCCTCTCTGCGCGCGAGAGCTAAGCACATGGGCTGCTAGAAAATAAATTGGGCGGCGTCGTCGGGCCGGTGTCTAGCTGATCGGCGCCCGGCGGGGGTGTAGTCCTGGACGGCACAATGGCCGCCTGCGCTGCGTCCTTTGGGGCGCGGCCGACGATAATTGTGAGCAGACCCCCGCCCCACAGCCGCTGCGCTGCTCTCTTTGGCGTCTTCCAGCGTCACCGCATCGACGACGGCATTCTGGTTTTCGAGATAGTCGATAGGCAACTTGTCAAGCTGATGCTGCAGTAGCGTTCGCGCCAGTTTTGATGATGTGTTGAGAGCTACCAGTTGCGAGCCCTTCAGGTAGGACTTTGCGTCATCGAGCTCCTGCTGAGTCGGTCCTTCCGCGGCGATCTGTCGGACCTGCTTCTCGATTTCTTCAACCGTTTCACCGGCCCGATCGGCGCAGGTGCCGCTGGTACCGAGAAACATGGCTGAATGATCCAGCCAGACAAGCTGCTCACGGACTGAATAAGCCAGTCCGCGCTTCTCGCGGACTTCGCGGAACAGGCGTGACGTCAGGCCGCCGCCGCCGAGAATGTGGTTGACGATACAGGCGGGCATGAAACCCGGCTCGCTGCGACGGACGGCTGGACCGCCAAAAGTCACAACTGTCTGCGGCACATCGAGCTGAATAAAGACCCGCTGCGGCGGCTTTGCTGCGATGACGTCGGCGACCGGCATCGCTTCCGCGTTGCTCGGCAGGCTGCCAAAGGTCTTATCGAGCAGCTTGCAGACGGCCCCTGGATCGACCCCGCCGACCACCGCGATTTTGAACGTGTCTTTTTGCAATGACGCGCCGGACATAACCCTTGAGATCCTCGGCCTCTATCTTCGGCACGCTTTCCAAGTAGCCATCGACTGGGCGAGCATAGGGATGATCCCCAAAAGCGACTTCGAGGAACTTGCGGCGAGCCAGCGACGAAGGATCGGTTGAGTCGTGCCGAAGGCGCGCAAGCACAGCGGCACGGTTCCATTCGACGTCGGCGGCCTCAAAACGCGGCGAGGTTAGCGCGATCCGTAAAAGCTCGAAGGCCTCCTCCGCGCTGTCATTGATCGTGCGCAAGGCACCGCGGAAGTGATCATGGGTCACGTGAAAACGCAGCTCAATGGCATGGCGGTCCAGCCGCTGATGAAAGGTCTTGAAGTCAAATTTGCCGGAACCTTCCTTGAGCAGCCCAGAAACCATGTGGGCTACGCCAGGTCTTTGAGCGGGATCCTGAGCCGCGCCGCCGGTGAAGGCATATTCCATCGAGATCAATGGGACAGTGGAGTCCTGCACGAACCAGGCTTCTATGCCGCAAGACGAAATCAAACGCTTGATCCTGGTCCGGTCCAGTGATCGTGGTGCGGCATGCGAATTTGACGAAGCGAGCACCGCCATGGAGAGGGAGGCTCCTCCAAGGAGGATCCCGCGTCGAGTGCAAGGATGGATCACTAGAGCGTCTCCCAGTGTTGCGGGGTAGACTCTTTGACGAGATAGCCGGTTACCGCTCGTTTCTTGTCGAGCCATATCCGCGCGGCCTCATGCACCTGCGGTGCGCCGACCGCTCGGATGTCGTCCGGCCAGCGTTGTACATCCTCGATGCATAGTCCCGTCGTCAGGGCGCGGCCATACCAGTGAGCGAGCAGTTCCTGACTGTCTTGGGCGTAGGCGACTTGCGCGGTTAGCCGCGTCTTCGCCCGCTGGAGATCTTCGGCACTCGCGGGATTACGGGCAATACCGGCGATTACCTCGTCGATGCAGCGCTCGATCAGGCTGAGGTTGGCGCCAGGCTTTGGTATGACGGAAATCTCGAATAGCGATGGATCGAGCGCGGCAGAGTGGTAGCTCGCCCTGGCGGTGACCGCGAGCTGCTTTTCGACAACCAGCGAGAGATAGAGATATGAGTTAATGCCGCCGCCCATCAACTGCTCGAGCACCTCAAGCGCTGGACCCTCGCCCGCGGCCGCGCTGCGAGTCGAGGGTATGAGATAATAGCGGCGCAGGGCCGGCTGCTCGACGCGGGCATCGGCCAGTGTCACTCTGCGCTGCGCGGCCGGCGGCGGTTCCTGCGGCCGCAGGCGTTCCTTGGGAATCGAAGGTTGCGCGGGGATGCCGCCAAACGTCTCCTTCACCATGGAGCGCATTTCCTTGGTGGCTACGTCGCCAGCGACAATCAGGATCGCGTTGTTAGGTGCATAGAAGCGCCGGTAGAAGGCAAGCGCGTCCTCTCGGGTAAGCTTTTCGATTTCCTGGCGCCACGCGATAATAGGGTGGCCGTAGGGGTGGTTGAGGTAAAGCGCCGCCATCATCTGCTCAGCAAGCCGGTTACCTGGATGGTTGGCGACCCTCATATTGAATTCCTCCAGCACGACGTCTCGCTCGGAGAGCACGTTCTCGTCCTTGAGAACGAGACCGGTCATGCGGTCGGCTTCAAATTCCATCATCTTGCCGAGGTGCTCTCGAGGCACGTGCTGGAAGTAGCTGGTGAAGTCGAACCCGGTAAAGGCGTTCTGGTAGCCGCTGGCGCGCAGCACGGCCTTGGAGAATTCATCCGCCGGATGTTTGGAAGTACCCTTGAACATCAGGTGTTCGAGGAAATGCGCAAGCCCCGATTTGCCGGGCGGTTCATCCGCGGAACCGACCTTATACCAGATCATCTGAGTGACGACTGGTGTGCGATGATCCTGGATCACAACCACCTGCAGGTCGTTCTGAAGCGTGAAGCATGCTGCTCGATCTGATCTGACCGTGCCGGCATAGACGCTAACCGCCGGAGTGGTGCGCGTCGTCGAGTCCAAGGCTTCAGGTGGCCAAATGTAACCGTCGACATGTCATGAACACAACCTTGCGCACAACGTCTCAGGAGAACTTGGCGTCTCTGGAGATTTGGGGGTAGATCAAGCGCGATATACGCTGGCACAACACTCAGCAGCTTGCCGTCACACATCTCGCTCTACACGATGAGCGGCTTGACGATTTGTCTGCCAGCGAGCAGCTCCTCTGAGTACACTGCGCCGAAGTAGTCCAGGATGAACGTGCGACAACAGCGTAGTTTATCGGCCGCGCGCATCAGGTGCCGCGGGGGAGCGCGATTGAGAAGATTTGCCGCAAAAGCCCATCGGTTGTTGACGCGCGAGGTAAACAAATGCTCAGCGATAGCTTCGATGAGACAGTGGAAGTCACTTGCCGGCCGTCGCGGTTTACGTAAGGCAAAGGGAAGCCGAGCGCACCGCTCACCGTCCTTAAATCACCTGCCAACAAGTCACTCAGATTAAGGATACCAAGGGCACCGCAGATCGCGGTCATGTGATTTGCGGTTGCAAGCCGGAGCCTGGTTGGCGCATGTTAACTACTTCGCTATTTCTCCTCTCTCTTATCTGAACGACAAGATGCCAGAAGGGCGTGGATGTAGCAGTGCCGAGCGGGTTTGATGAGGATGTGATCCTCCCGGAGGACGTTCATGCCGGCAAGATTCTGCCAACCAATCATGCCGTCCGCTGCCGGCGGCTAAAGGGCTGAAAACGGTTTGCGAGCAAGTTTTTTCCCGGGAAGGCAGAGGAGGAGATCCTCACATGGCAGGACCGGGTGTCATGGAGATCGTGCGCCGCCATCGCGCGCTGTAGCTTCGCAGTGCCGATAGACCGCGTCATTTCGGCTGATACAAGCAGGCTCTTTGCTGGCGCAAGCTGCAGATCAGGAGGAACACGAGGCTGCGGAGTCCGAGAGATAATCGATCTGCTGCTCGTCCGGCTTGATTCCGCCAGACGAAAGGACCCACAGCGCAGTCCAACTCCGCCTGCGGATACGGAAAAGATGTCGGTGCTCAAGAGTACATGCAGCAGGAAATGAGATAGAGGCCTGATCTTGCCCCGCCGATCCGGCCAATCGCTCTTCGTGTGATGCCTGTAGGCTCTACATAAAGTCATATTCCTCATCATACGGATCGTTCGCGGGCTTCGCTACACTCTCGGTATACTTGGCATTGCCGCTGTTGTCTTCAGTCGCGGCAAGATACAAAGGCGGCTTACCCGCCCGCTGCCAATTGCCGCCTTCGTTCTTCCATTTGTCATCGTGCTTGGTGGGATCTAGCACCATCATCGAGTCACTAACCTCAAGAAAGCCCAACGCTGCCGCGCGGGCTTTCGCTTCCGGATTGGAAGAGTGGGAGAGAACGAGCGGTTTGTTTCCGTCGATCTGGAGCTGATGTTCAAGCAAGATATCGCCCGCGTTCTCGACGAGCGGATGAGTAACCCGGAAAGCTATTGTTGAGGTGATTTCATCTCGTCCAGGAAATTGATGGCGCCAATCATTGTTGCCCTTGAACAGCTCACTCATGCGGCCGCCGGGTTCCGTTCTCAGAAGCCCGACGCTCTTGTTCCCAAGCTGATAGCTGAAAAAGCACGATTTCTCCGAAATAGACTTCGTGCCGAAGCGAAATGCAGTGTCCGCTGTGCGTGAGCCTTTTCGGAAACCCAGCGCGAGTATCGCTGCGGATTGGCAGCAATATCCTCTATGTCTCCTCCATAAAAATCTGCCAGCTTATTCTCAAACGAAGATTTTGAGATCTCAACCACCGGCCGCTCGTCAACCAGCGCGTATGGCGGGACTGCTGCCAAAGATGCATCAACGGAGCAGCTCGATGGCGCCAAACTCAGAGCAGAGAATACATCCAAGAATCTTGGGCTATCCGTGTGGGAGCCATCGTCCGAGCTCGTTCCCATTTCATCGAGCTCGGACGCACGTTCGCTGTTAGATAGAGCTTTAGTGTTTTGAAACATAACACGTCCTGTTATGTCGGCGAGGCCGCGCCGGAGTGGGGTTCCGCGCTCATAGTAAGCCTAGCTGTCGGCAAGCTGACAGCTAAGCATCACGCTTCGCTATTCCTGCCCGCTCTTGATCGCCTTATCTTGAACGAGCCAATGCTTTCCGGCTGCCCGCCTGAGGTGCTGCGCTGGCATCGCCGGCGTCCATCTTGCCTTGAAGGGCGAGGGACAGTCCGAAATTGTTGCGCAGCATCGGGTTTGCAGGTTCCGCCGCGAGAGCTTGGCGGTATAGCTCTTGGGCTTCCTGATGACGGCCCTCGTGATCGAGAACAACTGCTTTGGCATTTAATGCGCGCAGGTCGCCAGGGGTTGCCAATAACACGCCGTCGAGCACCTCAAGCGCATCATTCGGACAGTTGCGTGCCAGCAGGGCTCGCGCAAGAGGAATAGCCGCATCAATGTTGTTCGGCTGTTGCTTCAATGCGTCGCGCAGAGCCCCTTCATCAGCATCTCGGCCAAGCGCGTGCGAAATGCGCTCGCGCGCGGCGGGGTCGATCTCTTCGCTGTCTGCGAGGTCTGATGCGGACCTCTGCTGCGGTGAAAGGCCATGTTTGTCTGCGGTAGCGCAACCAGCGAGCAGCACAACAGTCAGCATCGCAAGCAGAGCCGGCCGCAGCCTTGGACTGGCGGAGCACAGATATCGGCGGAAGCTGGTGTCATTAGATTTCATCGGCTACTCACAAGGTAGTGCTGCGCACTCTTAGCTTGCAGCTGTTAGGAGCCCTCCTGAGGAAGGCGCCTTTGGAAGCTTGACGGATCCGATCGGCCGGACCGTGAAGTCCGCGGCGAGATCTTGATAGGACAGAACAGGCAAGTCGATTCCGTTGCGCGTGAGAAAACCGCGCACGAAACGCCGGATATCCATCGAACCGAGGACGACAGGCTGGCTCTTACTTTGCGCGATGGTCGCATGAATCTGACGAAATTGTGCAAGCAGCTTTTCGCTCTGCCATTCATCCAAGACGAGATATGGGCCTACGGCCGTTTCCCGTACTGCGCCGCGGATGACTTCCTCGCTCTCACGCTCGATGATAAAGGCGACCACGACGCGATGGGCATTAGCATACCGGAAGCAGATTTGGCGTTTTAAGGTAGCACGAACATACTCGGTGAGCAGGACGGCGTTTTGCTCGCGCTCGCTCCATTCTGCCAATGCCTCCAGAAGCAAGCGGGTATTGCGGATTGGAATGCCTTCATCGAGCAAGCGGCGCAGGACCTCGGCGATCCGAGGGACGGTGGCCGTACGCAGTACCTCCTTCACCAGATCAGGGTATTCCTGCTCCATCCGAGCGAGCAATTGGCGGGTTTCCTGAATACCGACCAGGCGCTGTGCAAAGCGCGTCAATGTGGAATGGAGACGTAAGGCAAGAACTTCGCTTAGCCGATGATATCCGATTCCGGCGGCCTTGAGAGCCGCTGCATGCCGTTCTTCGATCCAGACCCGATTCGTTTCAGGGTCTTGTTGAAAGGGGATGCCGCTCAATTCGATGTTCGCGACATCGTCGTTGAGTGCCAAGTGCCCGGGATTGATCACATCACGCTCAACTGGCACACTATCGACATCGACCCTGAACTGCGACGAGGACAAGCTGTCGCCAATCTGGGCAGGGATCCGCGGAATGGTGATGCCAAGGTCCGCCGACACGAGCCTTGAAACACGCGAAATGCTCTCTTCCAGCTCGTCTTTGTCGATCGAATCCGTCAGGTTTGGTGCAAGGAACAACGCGATCGGAAGCGCTTCCGCATGTGCGGCCTGCTTTTGGACCGCTGCAGGAACCGGCGCCGATGCCGCGGCGCTAGCTCCTATTTTGGCGGCAGGCTTGTCGTCTTTGGGGCCGACCTTGACGTAGCTTGCGGCAGCGAACAGGACGGCCAGCACGGCAAACGGGGGCAAAGGAAAGCCAGGAACGAGCCCCATGAATACCAAGACGCAAGCGGCTAGCCTAAGTGCCTCCGTACTTGCGGTAAGTTGGTGAACGATATCGGCGCCGAGTCTGAGTTTGGAGGGTCCGTTGACGCGCGTGACAATGGTCGCGGCGGTAATTGACAGCAGCAGCGCCGGAATCTGCGAAATGAGCGCATCACCAATCGTCAAAAGAGTATATTGATGCAGCGCTTCATCGAGCGACATGCCCTTGGAGAGCAGGCCGATGCTTATTCCGCCAAGCATATTGATGCAGATCACGATCAGCCCGGCGATCGCGTCTCCCTTAACGAACTTCATGGCACCATCCATAGCGCCATGAAGCTGACTCTCTTGTTCCAAGGCGGCACGTCGGCGGCGTGCTTCGTGTTGATCGATGTGGCTGTTGCGTAGCTCCGCATCGATCGCCATCTGCTTGCCTGGTAGCGCGTCAAGCGTGAAGCGCGCAGACACCTCTGCGACGCGTTCGGCACCCTTGGCAAGAACCATGAATTGGACCATGGTCACGATCAAGAATATGACAATTCCGACCGCAATATTCCCTGAAATGACGAAGTCGCCGAAGGTGTGAATGATGCTGCCCGCGTCGCCTTCGGCGAGGATCAGCCGTGTTGTTGCAATCGTCAGCGCCAGCCGAAATACGGTGGAGATCAGGATGACGCCCGGCAAGGACGAGAAATCAAGCGGTGTGCTGAGATAGAGGGCAACCATCAGCAGCAATATGGCAAAGCCAAGATTGAAGCCGATCAGCATGTCGATCACGATGATTGGGATTGGCATGATCATCATGCCGATCGCTAGAAGCAGCATCAAGGCAACCATGAAATCCGGGTGGGCCGGAGCGCGCACGACAAAGCCGCGCAAGGTGTTGGCCATGATAGATCCCTATTGCTTTCGGATGAGGGCTGTACTCGCGCGCAATGACACATAGGTCTGGAAGACCTCGCGAGCCTCGGCCATGCGGCCAGCGTGCCGTAGCGCGTGACTGCGCAACAGCGTCATCGGTATGCGAGAAGAGGGTTGCGTATCAAGTGCGTCCAGCCGGTCCAGCACATGGAGTGCTTCCTCGCCGAGGCCCTCGGCGATGAGCGTGTAGGCTAGAATGCGGAGTAGACCGACGTCGTTGGAATGCTCGCGAGCTGCAATTCGCAACAGAGCCAGGCTGTGTGCGCTCTGCCCGCACGCGAGATGGACATATGAGAGTGCGCAAAGCAGGTCGCGCTCTGGCCCGGAGATCGACGGAATATCGCCGGATTTTGAGACTCCTGGAGCCAGGGGAACGGCGACGCGATGCAATCCATCAGGATCGGCCATGGCTAACCCTTGATTAAGCTGTTTTGGTTTTGTCGGAGCATTAGTAACCGCTGCAGCTCCTGCTGCAGGATTGCCAAGCACTCTCGCGCCGTCTTGTCTTCCGGCGTCGCCTCCAATGTTCGCGTCAAGCGTTCCAGAAGAACACCATGCTTGTCAGCGCGCAGTACGTCGGGATGACGAAGGCGCGGAACTACGAAGGAGAGTAGTCCGCGGGACAGATTGGGACCATAAAGCGAAGCCAATCTCGCGCGTGCATCTACCTCATTCGCTCCTGCTTCGCTTTCGAATAAAGTGACGCGTGAGATGGCGCCGACGGAATCGACCCCGAGCGCCGCTTCGCTCGCGCCATCAATTGGCAGATCATACGAAGCCGCATCCTGCCACGACGCCCGCTTCGTGCCGCTATCCGCATGGGCGCCTCCGACTTCGAGCTTATCACCTCGCGAAGGAGGCGAGCCGATGACTGGTGCGTGCTGGCCCGCATCTAACCCCTGCGATGAGTTGCCGGGCCCTACGGAGTTCTGAGGCAGCCTAGCCATAGCCTTCTCCTTCTCTTTTGCAGGGTAGAGACCTTAATAGGGCAAAGCGGCAGATCGGCCGTTGCGGCTGAGCAGAACTCGTCCATCCTCGATTCGATCAACGGTCCATCCATTACTTAAGAGCGCGCCGACGAAATACTTCTGCCCGGCAATAAGCAGATAAGGTTCGCTTCCGCGCCAGACGGCTTGGACAGCAATCGAAGACGGCATCTTTTCCTCTTTCACCGCGACAGCGTTCACAAGGGTCGGGGTACCATTGCTTTGACGATCGAACCATTGCTGGATTTCTTTCCATTTTGCGACGAGGTCCGGCGCAATCGTCCCTTCCGCGGTCACGACGCCGGGCCCGTGCCCGATCTTGACGTCAGGAAGGCCCTCTCGTTCGATCTGTTGGCGCAGTGATGCGGCCATTTCATCAGCAGCTCTCGCGTCAAAATGATCGACGGTTGGTTTAGCGGCAATTTCGACCGCGTGCGATGATCCGGTGCTTGGCGCCACCGCCCTATCGCCGGGGGCAAAGATGATTGAGACGGTGCCGATCGCGACAGAGCTGAGCAAGATCAGGCTGAGTGCCACGATCGAGCGGCGAGATCGCTTGCTCGAAGCAATTGGTTGGAAATCCTCTGCCGACCAGCGGATGGACATCGCGCCGGCATGAATGATCGCGGGAAGCGGCACTCTGACGCGCTCACCTGTTGCAATGCTAGCGTGACGGTCAATGCTGATTCTGGCAGCGAGCGCTTCGAGCTCGATCGAATCGCGCTGCGGGATGACGCGAAGATGATGCGGTTCGAGCCCTTGTTCAACGAAGATCATGTCCGCATCGAGGCCGCTGCCCACAATGCTCTCGCCGCCCGCCGTCTTTCCTTTGAGCCCGGTATAGACCCCCGAAAGCACCTCGAACTCAAGCGAAACAGAGTCGTTCACGATAATCCCCCGAATAACGAGAGAAGCCGTACGGCAGTGCCGTACGGCTCATCCAGACTTCGTCATTCACAGCGCGGCGACGGTAGCAACTGCGGTGAGCCACCCGTCTTGCAGAATTACTGGACGCGCTCGTCGGCGACCTTCTTCTCGGACGAGAGTTCGGTCGTAATTCTGCGCATTGCCACGGCCTGGGCCTGAACCTTCTGGCTCACACGCTCGAATTCAGCCATCTGGTTCTGGAAGCCGCTATCGCCGGTCTGCTGGGCACCAGCAGCGCCGCCATTTCCGCCAACATTGTCAACCGCCATGTCTATTTGCCTTTCTTTTGGGATAACGCTGGTTCTGATTTGTTACGAGGTGCGGGCCGGCGAGACGATCGCAGGAATGGAAAGGAACATGGGCGTACCGCCGAGCGTGCTGAGCCCGAGGTTCAGCTCCGGGCTCTTGCAGGCAGTCTCGTGCTTGGATTGCACCTCGGTCTTTTCGCCGGCGTCTTTGTGGTCTTCGGCCTTATCATGGTGACCCTCGTCGGGCACCAAGGTGTGGACCACCTTGTCAAAGACCTTGTCCACGGTCCCGCCCAGTGCCGAACCAATTGCCGCTCCGGCCGGGCCGCCTAGGTAACCGCCGGCGGCGCTTCCAATCATTTCTCCGATCATTGCGTTCTCCTATGTTCGTCTTGTTGCGCAGACGACTGTTCGCCTAGCTTCAGCGGCCTCATGCTAGGGGCGCTAGCTTTCGAAAAGCTGACGAGCCTCACGTTGAGGCGAGTGATATTTTGCGGCAGGCTTGCATCTGCTCGCAATCATCGGATCGCCCTGTCGCTCCCAGCGGCGCCCTATAGCCGGCTTGGATGAAGGCGAGTTGAGCCGTGCTTAGCTGCGCGTTCAGGAATGATTTGACTTGGCGGAACCTTCGCAGGCGCGTGGCTTGCAGGGTGGAGCACGGAAGCGGGATAAGGTCATCGAGCCGTGCGGATCTCAGCCCTCGCTTGTCCCGTTTGGCTAAGATGGCGGCTTGCGAAAGCTCACCTTTCGCGAAGTCTTGATGTTTGGGAAAATGCAGCGAGAGTTCAAGCTGTTGATCGCTCCTCGCAGATGATGTGCAGTTCCGGCGGGAGCGCTGATTGCGGTGAGGATGAGATGATTGGCTGATAACCGGCAACGTCGTGTCATTTGCCTGAAGACATGGGAGCACCGCTGGTACCAGACGAATCTTGCCAGGAAGGAATATTAAATCTTGCGATACGTTCAGCGAAGGATGCGTTTCGGACATCCGATCGATGCCAAAGTGCGTGCGGCTTGGCTCGCTGATCATCGTCAGCTTTTCGACAGGTGTTCAGGCTACCGTATCTGTGAGTTGAATGCGCGTGATGTGCTCGTGCGGTTACGGTGATGGGGCGAGAGAGGATCTCCATAGGCTGCCGGTTCTGGCAAGGGAATTAGTCGTTCGTTCGGATGAGCTGATCAGGCGCTCTCATGCAGATCTGAAGCGGCGGATCTTGGGTGACTATGCGCGTAACGCTCACAGTTTTACAGATGTCGTCTATGCAACAGGAGTGAACTAAATGCAGTATCTTCCCGTGGCCGGCCTGCCAGTGGTGGGTGCGCCCGACTCGATGAACGGAGTGGCGCCGGAGGGCGCTGTTGTCACTCCCACCTTCAACGCCATGTTGGGGCAATATGCCCCGGCGAGCTACCAGTACTTGCCGGTAGCCTCACCAGCCCTCGTCGGTACGGCCGTTGGGAGTGTCGTTCCGGTCGTCGTGGCGCCAGCCGTCGTTACGACGCAGGCGTACATGATGGCGCCTCCTCCTTCCACCATGCTGATGAGCCAGCTGAATCAGAATGCCGAGCCTGCTGTGGATCCGGTGTGGACGCATGAGGTCAAGGATGGCAAGGCCACGATCAACCTTGGGGACAAGTATACGATTACGGCCAATGAGAAGGATGGCACGTGGACAGTCCGCAACAACCAGACCGGCCATGTCACGGTCATTCATGGCGACCCGCACGTTGATGCCGACGGAGACGGCAAGGATGACTTCGATTTCAAGAAGGATATGACGTTTCAGCTCGACGACGGCACGAAGATTACTGTGAATAATGTCGACTACGGCAATGGCCAGGCCATCTCTTCAAAGCTTACGATTACGAACGGCCACAACGCGATCGTTGTCGAGGGGCTCGGCGACGACAAGGATGGCAAAAACAATCTGAGGGTGACGCAGTCCAACGCTGGGATGACCCTTGACGAGTTGACGTCTGATGGTGCCCAAACGATCCATGAGAGTGGACAGGGATGGGTCGATGGCGCCGGACGCGCCGTGAATCAGGCGAGTATCGACGACGGCGAGCAAGGGCGTGGGCCGGGCAACTACCAGTATGCAAGCGGAGCGCCCACCTCTACGGCGCCCGTCTTCTTCGTTCCTCCTCCGCCGCCGCCTCTTGCGATGGTGCCTGTTGCGGCTGCCCAGGTGCCCACGCAGTCTTCTCAGCCGGCGCCAGTGTGGTCACATGAGGTCAGGGACGGCAAGGCTGAGATCAAGCTTGGTGATAAGTATTCGATCTTGGTCGACGAAAATGACGGAACAGTGCTCATTCGTAACAGTCAAACAGGCAAGATCACCTCGATTAAAGGCGATCCCCACGTCGATGCCGACGGTGACGGCAAGGTCGACTTTGACTTCAAGAAGAACATGACTTTCCAGCTCGACGACGGCACGAAGATTACTGTCGACACCGTTGATATCGGCAAGGGCAAAACGATGGCCTCGAAGCTGACCATTACTAACGGCGACAATGCCATGGTCGTCGAAGGGCTTGGAGACCGCTTTGACGGTAAGAACAATCTCAAGGTGACGCAGTCGAATGCGGGCCGTACGCTTGATCAATTGACTTCGGACGGAGCCCAGACGATTTATGAACAACCAGGCTCGGGCTGGGTTGACCGGTCTGGACGCCAGGTGAACCAGGAAATCATCGACAGCAATGAGAATCCAGGCACAACGTCCGATGCTTGAGTTGGCCTGAGGTCTGGCTGGTACTGCGAAGCGGTTCCAGCTTATGGGATAAGTCACTGAAGTGGGCGCTAGCGCCCGCTTTTCGTGTTCAGTGAGGAGATGAAGATACTAGTACCCACTTTTCTTGGAACGTGAGTCGT
>NZ_AJQF01000519.1:0-20325 GCF_000261705.1 Bradyrhizobium genomosp. III
TCCGACCGCCGAGGCGCAACTTCGCAGATGGGCCAAGAGCAGAAATCGCCGACGCAAGCCGCTCTGAGAACATCTTCTCATCGAGCATGTCGGGCTAGGCTATAGATCGTCATCCCGCTCTATTTCGGGCTTTTCGTGCAAAACGGCATCCAGCAGCGAATTGTGAACTTCTATCTTCCCATTATAGCTGATGAGTCCAAGTTTGCGGAATTTGTTCATGAAGAAGCTCACCCGGGATCGCGTCGTGCCGATCATCTCTGCCAACGTTTCCTGGCTGATATCGATCAAAATAGGCTGAGTTGTGCCTTCCGTTCCGAAATGCGCGAGCAGAAGAAGAAGGCGTGCAAGTCGCTTCTCGCTTGAATTGAAAAGCTGGTCGATCAAATCCTCTTCGATGCGGCTGTTTCGCGTCAGGAGATAGGCCATGAACAGCTCGGAAAATTTCGGCTCGGACTGAACGGTGTGGATCATCGCTTCTTTGCTTATTGAAGTGATCATGCATTCCTCCACCGCAGTTGCGGTCGCGATCCGCAGTGGATGACCATTGAGGCACCCTTCGCCGAAGAACTGGCCCGGTTCCAAAATCCCGACGACCGCTTCCTTTCCTTGCTCGGACACGACGGTGAGCTTGACGCGGCCTTTTTGAATGTAAAAAACTGCATCTGCCACGTCTCCTTGCGTGAAGACGTGCTGACTTCTCTCAAATTTCAGGATTGCCTTGCCTGCCCCTACCTTTGCGAGAAAGGCTTGGGGATCGAACGCCTTCTTGGTCGATTTCCCCACAGGAGTCTCCTTTACTCCGATGAGCGCGTTCTCATCGTTATAGCGGTTGAGCGCCGACATGTCACTTACGTCTTCGCTGCCTAGGGGGTGCCGAAAATCACGCCCCGATCTGCGGGCTCGATCACAACGCCGCGTTTGCTCGTCGAAATGGCACGAAGTCTTACGTCGGCGCTCGCAATTCACCCCGGAGCCATCCTGCAAGTTCGCCGGACTTCATCGGATCGAAAAGCTCGACCACGCGCTGATGAACGTGATCGCAAGCGGGGCACTTGAATGTTCGGATGTCAAAGCCGGAAGCACCGGAGGTAATCCGTGCCAGCATTGTAATTGCTCTCTTGCACTTTGGACATCGTGGCTCGTGAACCGTGATCATGTGCTTTGCCTTCATCAGGCGGGAGCGCTACAGAACTCTCAGTCACCGGTAGTTGCCGATAAGTGAGTGGTGATAAGATCACCATGCAACTGTCGCGAGTTCCGCGCTGTTCTGTTTTGCTCAGACGTGTGACAAGGGGTCCAACGACGGACAGAAGCCATCGTTCAAGCACCGGGAACGTCCGGTGAGGGTCAAAATGCAAACAACTCAACCTGAGTTACTGAGCGGACCTCAACGAAACGCTCCACTTCGCTGATGGGCCAAGACGGCATGCGGTTCGTCTTTAAGTGAAAGAGGCCGCCAGGCGGCCTTAATTCATTTTGCGACGCAGCTTCCAGATGATCTCGCGGAGGTCGCTCATGTACTCGGAAATCACCCGCTGCGCTTCCTCCACGCGGGAGGGCGTAAGTTGCTTTACGTCGCTCTGCTGTTCGGACTTAGTCATGTTTCTAACGCTCCCAGAGTGGCTGCCGGGAGACGCAACGCAGGAGGCTGGCTTTTTCAACGTTCACCTCGGCGGCTGCAATCCGGGCGAATTTAGCCATTCGCTGATGTGAGCGCCGGTCTCGGCTTGCCGGGCTTTGCGGATCGCGCGTTCCCGCTCGATACCAGGTGGAAGCGATTTGGCTTCCTGACGGAGGCGTTGGGCTTGTTCGGCAAGGCGCTCTTCAAGGGACGTGGTTTGCTTGAAACGGCGTCGCTGCATGGCGCTGCTCCTTTCTAGAGGAGGCGGGAGCGCTAGTGGCGTTCTCATCACCGATGAAAGCCAAGGGCCGTGCGGTGATCATGGAAGTCTGGCATGTCCGGTAACCGACATCTGGTCAATATTGACCACCAACTGGAATACAGATTCGGGAACGTGGCCCACGGCAGGTCCGGTAAGGGTCAAAATGCGAAGAACTCAACTTGAGCAAATCCAATCCGCTCCGCCTCATTAAGCGGACCTCGATAGGGTGTGCCTCCACTTCGCCGATGGGCCAGTTCCGGACTCACGTGCCGCAGCAAGCGAGACCATATTCTTTGAAGAATTCGCCCGTGCTAACCTCGCAGTGCGAACTCAAGGAGAGACACATGGCTCGTTCAGTAACGCGTCGTGCCTTGCTTACGACAGCTTCTTTAGTTGCCATTGGCGCCGTGGTGCACGCCCAGCGATCGCAGCCATGGCGCGTCGCGCTGGTTACCTCCGGACAAGGCGACCGGATCATCGGCTGGTTCAGAGAAGCTTTGGAAGCCAAAGGATATCGGGAGGGAAAGGACCTTATATTCGAACTGCGCGAAGCGAAGGGACACTACGCGCTGTTACCGAAATTAGTCGAGGAACTCGTTGCACTAAAGCCGGACATCATAATTGCCGAAGCGACGCCTGCTATTGCAGCTGCACAACGAGCGACCTCGACGACTCCGATCATCATGGCGCCAGCCACCGATCCGATCGGCTCTGGCTTCGTCAGAAGTTTTGCCAAGCCCGGTGGTAATATCACCGGCGTTGCGAATATGTTCGGTGATCTCACAGCGAAGACGCTCGACATTATTCGCCTTCTGTTTCCCAAGGTCCGGAAAATCGGTGTACTCACTTCAAACAACCCGACGCATCCGGCTTTGGCCAATGTAGCGGCCAGGTCGGCGGGCGTCATCGGCATTTCAGCCCAACGGTTCGTTGCGCCCAACCCCGAGGACGTCGAAAAGGCGTTCGCCGACATGCAGGCCGCGGAGTGCGAAATCGTCTACGTACTTGCGGACCCGCCGCGGCCGTCGTTGCCATCAATCGCACTTAAGTACCGCCTGCCGACAGTATATCAGGTCACCAATTACCCAGACCTGGGTGGGTTGATGGCTTACGGGCCGGACATCAAGGCTCTATTTGTTTTAGCGGCCGATCACGTGGACCGCATCCTAAAAGGTGCGAATGCAGCGGACTTGCCGGTTGAGCAACCGACGAAGTTTCAGTTCGTGATCAATCTCCAAACGGCCAAAGCGTTGCATTTGGCCGTCCCGGAGCAAGTGCTCCTGTTGGCAGACAGAGTGATCGAGTAGATTGAGGCACCGAAAGTCCGCTTCGGGTCAAAGGCTGCCCTCGTTAGCCAGCATGCCCTTGGTGGGGCTATCTCTCGGAAGCGGACATCGCCGCGCTCCGGGCTGAGGTCAGCCACCGGCCATCAGGCGACACCAAGGATTTGCGACTCGACCCCGCGACCGCGGTCGGATCTCTGGAACTCCCGGGACCTGCGGCTGTTGTAGCGCACACAGGGCCTCATGCATGGACATGGTCACACGCGTTCGCGGTCCGGATGCCGTCCCATCGGGCCAAGTTTCTCCGGTGAGCTCACACGACGAGTGGGGCATGCTGGAGGAAGTGATAGTCGGAAGGCTTGAGGGCGCGGTTATCCCGTCCGATCATCCGGTTGTGACCTGCAACATTCCGGGCATGGCGGCGCGTGCCCAGGCGCTGTTCGCAGGCTTCCGTTACCCAAAGATCATGATCGAACCGGCTCAGCGTGAGATTGATGGCTTTGTGGCGCTGCTACAGTCGCTGGGTATCATCGTAAGGCGGCCGGACGCCGTCGATCACAGGAAACGTTTCAGCACGCCGGAATGGTCCTCGCGCGGCTTCTGCAATTCCTGCCCGCGCGACAGCATGCTCGTGATCGGCGACGAGATCATTGAAACCCCAATGGTTTGGCCCTGTCGGTACTTCGAGACGCATTCCTATCGTCCGATTCTGAAAGACTATTTCCAACGTGGCGCGCGGTGGACGAGCGCGCCCAGACCGCAACTGACGGACGAATTGTTCGATCCAGAATTCCGCGTCCCTAAAAAAGGCGAGCCGATCTCATACATCCTCACCGAATTCGAGCCGGTCTTTGACGCCGCCGACTTCTTTCGCTGCGGGCGCGACCTATTCGTGACCCGCAGCAACGTCACGAATGCATCTGGTATCGAATGGCTGCGTCGCCACCTTGGCGACGGTTATCGCATCCATGAGATTAAGAGCTGCTGTCCCAATCCAATGCACATCGACACCACCATATTGCCGCTTGGGCCCGGCAAGATTCTGATTAATCCCGAATACATAGACGTCGACCACCTTCCGGCCATCTTGAAAGGATGGGACATCCTCGTGGCCCCCGAGCCCGACCCGATAACCGATCCTATGCTCAGGATCACTTCGCTATGCGGGAAATGGCTCAACATGAACGTACTGATGGTAGATGAGAAACGCGTCATCGTAGATCCACATCATATTGCGATGACGCGTGCGTTGGAGAATTGGGGATTCGAACCGATTCTCTGTGAGTTCTTACATTATGCCGCATTTGGTGGCGGCTTCCACTGCGCCACACTCGACGTCCGACGGCGCGGCACATTGAAGAGCTATTTTTGAACCGACTTCCAACACGTCTCGTCGCACCGTTCTGCCTAAGTGGTGACAGACCGGCTTTATGCGTTACGTCGCGATGGGCAGCGCAGTGCGTCCACGACGAGCATGCTGCGGTCGCACAGCTTCAGTGCCTCGTCGCTCCAAGGGGCACCTCATCGAAGGTAACGAGCGACTCCTGCGCATCGCCAACTTCAGCATAGGGAGCCTTAGTCCATCGATGCCTCCCGTATCTTCGTTGAATGCGTGAGGGACGAGCCTAGCCAGAATTTACGCAAGGCCTTATCATCAAGACTGCCGACCGGAAGGACAATCGGCGGACCGGCCAGGAGGAGTCAATCATGCGAAAGACGTCACTCCGTTCTTTGCAATTCGCTCTTGCACTCGTCGCCTTGGGTTTCACCGTGAGCCAGTCGCTGCCGCAGGCTAAAGCTGAGGAAGCCGGCTGGATCACGCTGTTCGATGGCAAAGACCTCGAACAATGGGATCAGATCGGGAAGTCCAATTGGCATCTGGCGGACGGCACGGTGATTGCCGACAAGATGGAAGACAAGGAGGCCGGTTATCTCGTTAGCAAGAAGCCGTACAAGGACTTCGTGCTGCGCATCGAATTCTGGCCGAGCGATGATGCAAACAGCGGCATTTACTTCCGCTGCCTCGATGCCAAGAAGATCACCGACCGTACCTGCTACGAAGCAAATATCTTTGACCAGCGGCCCGATCCAAGTTACGGCACCGGCGCGATCACACGTTACATCGAGATCAATCCGAAGCCGAAAGCCGGCGGCAAATGGAACACATTCGAGATCACGGCGAAGGGGCGCGACATCACGGTCGTGCTCAACGGTCAGAAAACAGCCGAACTGCGGAACGGAATGTTCGATGAAGGCGATCGCCCTGCAACACGGCGCGGGAACGATCAAATTCCGCAAAGTAGAGATCAAGCCTTTGTAAGGCGGGTTTGCGCGACGGCACGAGACTGCTGCACCGCGAATTTCGAGTAGGCGAATGTCGCCTAAGGGTCAAAAGCGGCGGCAGATGCCAAGTCAGACCGTAGTCCGGTGTGCCCCTGAAGCCGGACATGACGCGTTTAGGCCACTTTCGGCTACGGGCCGATTCCGTTGAAAAAGGGCGGCAGTAATCGGATGTATTGGCGCCAGCGCGATCCGGCCCGACGGCTTTGGCGGTTTCTATGCCGGCCCCAAGGTGGGCATCGGGATCAGCTTGGCCATCTTGCGAAGGTTCTGGGCGGTGGCTGCGAGGGTGAACTCGTCACGCGCGCCGTTTGGACCTCGTAAACGTAAACGGTCGAGTTTGAGAATGCGCTTGAGGTGCGCGAACAGCATCTCAATCTTCTTGCGGAGCCGACGCGAAGTGCGGCCCTCCCACGATCTTGCGATCTGGCGCGCCATGTCGCGAGCGCCCTCGTAGATCGAGCGCGGCACTCTCCGTGAGGCCTGCTTGGGGCAGCACCGGGATTTCAATGCGCAGCGATCACAATCGCGCTTGCTGGCGAGGTAAAGCATGGTGGCGCCATCATTCACCAGCGTTCCGGTCGTAGTAAGAACTTTGCCACTGGGGCAACGATAGACGTCCCCGGCATGGTCATAGGTGAAGTCGTCGCGCGAGAATATCCCGTCTGTGCGGGCCGACTTGTCGAAGACTGTAACGTGCGGCTCGATGCCGTGCTCATAGACCAGCCAGGCGAGCATCTCGGCCGAGCCGTAGCCGCTGTCACCGAGGAGCCGGTTCGGATAGAGATCGAACCGTTCGAGCGAGCGCTCAATCATGCGCTTGGCGGCCAACACCTCCGCTTGCCGGATTGCCGTCGTCGCCTCGACATCAACGATGATCGCGTTCTCGATGTCGACCAGGTAGTTCGTCGAGTAGGCAAAGAAGGCTTGGCCACCGTGTGCTCCCGTCCAGCGCGCCGCCGGTCGGAGGGCGACACGAACTTCGGCGTGACCTCGGTCGCCGCTCCGAAAGCGGCATCATCGAGGACAGCCAGATACTCATCGATCGCTCGGCCGGCAGCCTCCGGCGAAAGTCCCTTGTCGCCTTCGATCCCCTTCTGCCGATTGGCATCGGCCTTGATCAGGCTCGCATCGACCGCAAATCCTTCACCGCCGACCAGTCGTTCCTCGATGCAGCGGCCCAACACGCTCTCGAACACGCGACGGAAGAGGTCGCTCTCCCGGAAGCGGCCATGCCTGTTCTTGGAGAATGTCGAGTGATCCGGCACCGCCCCATCCAGACCGAGCCGGCAGAACCACCGATAGGCCAGATTGAGGTGAACCTCATCGCACAGACGCCGCTCCGACCGGATGCCGAAGCAGTATCCAATCAAGAGCATCCGGATCATGAGCTCAGGATCAATCGAAGGCCGGCCGATACTGCTGTAGAAAGGGGCCAGATCCCGCCTGATCTCCTCAAGGTCGACAAACCTGTCGATCGACCGAAGCAAATGGTCAGCGGGAATATGCCTTTCGAGCGAGAACTCGTAGAACAACGCCTGTTCGACTTGCCGATGCCCCATCATGATCTTCAGTCCTGCCAATTAGACTGACTGAATCACTGATCCCTCTGCGTCGCAACAGTCGCCTTTTTCAACACAATCGGCCAGGAGCGGAAGTGACGTTTGAGCACTCATCGTCACTTCAAGGGCTCGATCATTCTGGTAGGCCAGCGGTCCGCAACGCGTCAAGAAAGGCCTGCTTACGGCTTTTATCGGAGGAGAGATAAAAGCTGCCAGCCATCGAAACCCGGTACGACGGATTGATCCGCAACACTTCCGCAATCTCTTGTCGTGCGATCTCTAGTTTGCCTGCTTCGCTATAGAGTCCTGCGAGATGCAAGTGTGCCGAGATATAATTTGGGTTTCGGCGCACCAATTCACAAAAGGCTTCGAGCGCTTCCGAGGTCTTTCCTTGATGGACTAGCGCATCGCCCAACACGGCGAGATAATTAACCGGATAGAACGGGTTCAGCCGCATCGCAGAACGGATCGTCTGTTCTCCCTCGGCCGACTGCTCTCCGTTTATGAAGACCCGAGCCGTTAACAGCAAAAGGAAGGCATCGCTCGGACTAATCGCCAAGGCCCGCTTTGCTTGGTGCACTGCCTCATCGAAGCGTCCTTCAAAAATAAGAACGTTCGCCTTCATCCCGATTGCATAAGGTTCATGCGGATCGAGTGCCAAAGCTCGATCGGTTAGTTCGATGAATTGGCGCTGCGCGGCCTCGATTTCGGTAGTGTACGAAAAACGCACGTCAAAATAATGGGTCAGAGCCAGCATCGTAACGGCCTTGGCGTATCTAGGGTCGTGCCTGATAGCACTAATCAGGTACTGACGCGCAGCCGTCATATCCGCTGCCGTACCTCGCCAAATGTGATCGAAACCACGAACCGCATCGCCCCACGCGCTAATACTGTCCGTAGACCGGTGCCAGACGCGCGCTCCCTCTTCCTGCGTTAGGACCACACGCAGCGCGGTCACGATCTCCTTGGTCAACTCATCTTGAATATCGAAAACGTCGGCGAGAAGCCTATCGTAACGGTCGGCCCAAAGATGACTGCCACTGTTCGCGTCGATTAGCTGCGCGGTTATCCTGATCCGATCAGCCGACCGTCTGACGCTGCCTTCCAATATGTATCGAACGCCAAGTTCTTGGCCGACCTGCCGAAGATCCCGTGCCTTTCCCTTGTACACGAAGCAGGAGTTGCGCGCGATTACGAACAAGGAGGAGATGTACGATAGAGTGGTAATGATGTCCTCGGTGATACCGTCCGCAAAGTATCCCTGCTCCGGATCACCGCTCATATTGTCAAATGGCAAAACAGCTATTGAGGGCTTGTCAGGTAGTTGGAGTGGACTGAAAAGTTTGCCTGCAGAAGGCAGGGCAGATGTACTCACAGGATGCAAACGAACTGCATAAATACGAACAGGCCGCGCGATGTTCTTGACCTGCTTCTCACCCATGTCCTCAAAGTACGCGTGAACCTTGCCTTCAACTTCACCGTAAATCTTGCCTGAGATCAGAATGCCGCCGGGGTCGGCGAGGGCTTCCAATCGGGCGGCAACATTGACGCCTTCACCATAGACGTCGCCATCTGTCTCAATGATAACATCACCCAGATTGAGCCCAATCCGTAACCGGAGGCCGCCCGGGTCGGTGAGGTCACTCTGAATTGCGAGGGCACATCGAAGGGCGGCAATAGGGCTCGCAAATTCGACTAAGAAGCCGTCTCCGGTGGTCTTTACCAAGCGGCCCTGATGATCTGTAAGGCGTGGTTCAATAACTTCGCGCCGCAGCGTTCCAATGCGAGCATAGGTGCCTTCCTCGTCGCGCTCCATCAGCGCCGAGAAACCGGCGACATCTGCCGCTAGAATGGCGGCCAATCGTCGTTGAACGGTTGCGTCAGCCACCGTACCCCTCCAAATGTGCCCTGCATCAAACCACATTGGAAGAGCGGTCGGCTAGGGCCAAGGTCCGCTTTGGGTCATAACTGCGCCTCGGAGTGCCGGCCGGCTGCTTCCGGTCTACCCCTATGAGCCGACCACCCGGGACGCTGCCTAGACGTCGCGTTCGGGCCATTACCAGACATCCACCGCGCAAACGCGTGATAAACGACGCAATTTTAATTGCGCCGCATTACCACCACTCAGATCGGACTGATTTTGCAGATCGCGGCTAACTTGTTGCCAGCAGCGTTCATACACAAACTCAATGTCCGCTCAACACCAGCGTCTTGACCGGCAGCACCAGGGCCTGAATCCGCAACAGCAATGCGTGGACAAATCCGGTCGCGTCGACGACATGCAACGCGAAGCTCTTGAACGAACCGAGTTTTCCTGACGAGATCAGTTCGTGATTACTGGTGTAGGCATTGGCAATACAACTGCTGCCGGGCGTCACGCCTTCCAGGCCGCCCTTATAGAGCGGCTCCATGAAAACGAGAATGGTGCCCGGACGCACATTGTTCTGCGCCTCAATCAGTTGTTCGCCGCCCCTGAACTGGCCCGCCGCGATGTAGTCCTGCACGTTGGTAACCACCATCGGAATAACGACCCACGGCTTGGAAATACATGTGGCCTCGGCCACCATTCCGACCTTCATGACCTGAGCCTCGATCTGTCCAAACCCTGCCATGAGAGCCCGCCGTCCGGCGCCCTCCGGAATCAGGACGCCGGCCGTCCGCATATTCGGAGTGACGATATCACCCGGCCGCAGCCCGAATTGCTCGACCCGTCCGTCAACGCCGGCGCGAATAAATGTCTTATCCAGATCCACCTGCGCCTCCGCCAAAGCTGCCTCAGCGCTTGCCTTCTCCGCCGGCAGCAGAGCACTCAGCCGCGTCGTCGCGGATTGCTTGGAAGCGGTTGCGGCGTCGAGAGCGCCCTGGCGACCCGCCACGGCCACGCCGAGCTTTTCAATATCGCGCTGCGGGACGATTCCGGGGTTGCGCTTCTGCAACTCGCTTTTGGTATCGAGTTCGTCCTGCGCCTGCTGCAGCGAACCCTTTGCCTCCTGAAGCTGGCCTTCCGCCTTCATGACATCTGCCTGCGCCGCCAGCATGGCGGCATCGACTTCAGCGACCTTACGCTTGGCGGTTAGGAGCGAGGCTTCCTGTTTGGCGCTATCGAGCCTGAAGATCAACTCACCTTGCTTGACGTCCGCGCTGACATCGACGTGAACTTCAGCAACTCGGCCGTTGACCTCGGTCATGATAGGGACGGTCCGGTAGTACAACGTCGCCGACGTAGTCGACGGATGAAAGTAGAAGATCATCGTGATCAGCGAGACCGTGAGCATCAGGCAAGCGACGATGCCAAATCGCAGCTCGTACCAGACGGAATAGAGCGTGATCTCGTGGCCGATCCGCTTGCCCTGCCGATAGCGGCGGTAGAGGTAGTCCGGAAGGATCGTGAGGGTGGCGCAAAGGAGAAGTTCAAGCATTGCCGGGTCCCCCTCGCTTAAGATCGCGCTGGATCTTGCTCTTGATCTCGTCCACGGCAGCGGTGGTCTTCAGTGTACTGTTGGCGGCGCCCGGCTTTGTCGCGTCAGGCACACCGGTACCAGCGTGAGCAGCGGTCTCACTTGGCGGCTCAGTCGGGTCTTCCTCAGGCGAAACGCCCGCCATCTTTTCGACCGATCCCGCAATCCTGCGCAGCGGCGAGCTGAAATCCGGCAGGTCAACCATGGCAAGAAAAAGCCCGATCACCCAAAAAAGGTGGTTGTGCGTAAACAGCGCCAGCAGGCACAGCACAGCCACGATTTCAAATTGGAACTTCTGCGACTTGTGGGCCATCCGCTCCGGCAGCGAGTGCAGGTGCAAATAGAAGATACCGACCATGAGAACGGCGAAGATCAGAAAAATGCCGACGCCCACCATTAGGGGATCTGTGTCGCTCGGAGCAGTGATGAAGCCGGGTAGGTGATGTGGGCCGGCCGGATGCAGGTCGCTCACGTACTCCTCCTCCTCCCGAATACCGGGCTTGGTTCCCTGCATCCTTGCACAATGAAGGAACTTGGCAAGCCCGGCTTGCGCCGAGGGCCAACGACCTTGCCGGAGGTTCGCTAGGACTAGCCGGCTTCGAATCGCCGTGAGTGTGACAGTGTGGCCTTCGCCGCCTCTTTTCCTGGTTCGGTCTCTCTTGGGACGATGCTTTGCGCCGACGGTGGGTGTGAACCAAGAGGACGCCTTTGAGATAAGTCAATAAAAGAAGATCCGATCTGGATGGGTTGGAAAGAGGCGGTACCGGCCGAAACAATCTCGCGGCCATTAGGCTGGGCCGTTTGAACGGATGCGACATACTCAGTGTAAGCAAATCTCGTCCGCTGCGCCCCACTAAGCCGACCACGGTGAGAGGTATGCCACTTCACTGGCGGCCATATCCAGACATTGACGCATTCCTCGAAAGCCATGATCCTCATTGGCGATGCCCGAGGTGGGATCTATCGCGGTCGGTGCATCAGCTTGGCCGGTTGGTGGGGACGCCCTTAGACGCGTCTACGAATGCCCGTCCCACGTCGCGCAACTCGGGGCTGAACTCAATCTCCAACCGTCCGCCCATCGCGGCGCCGCGGTTCATAGGAACGTCTACCTGCGCTGGGCGTCCTACCGGCGCAATCGATCCTATGTTGCTCGTGGACCGAACGGTCGAAGAAGCAGTCGCCTACGCGATCTCGGCGGCCACTGCGGCCTTGGGGATCTAAATGGAAGGCGCCACTGGCTCGCTATCCTTGGGAACAAAGCCCGGCCGCCTCGATTGCCGCTCCATGAAGTGGCTCGTAGGCGTCGTTGCGGCCCTCCTGCTCTGCCTTGTGGTGTATGCCGGATCGGCTTTCGTTTCCGCACTGGATCTCGTTTCGGCCGTTCGGCGCGGAGACGCCTCTCAAGTCATGGCCCGAACGGATTTGCCGCGCGTCCGCCATTCCCTCGTCGACCAGGTTGTGTCCGCCTACCTCGATCGACTCGGCCAAAAGCGGCCGGTGCGCCCATTAGAGAGAATGGCGATAAACGCGTTCGGCGCAACGATCGCCGATGATCTCACCATCAAGCTCGTGACTCCAGAAAACCTGTCCGTCCTTTTGAAGAGCGGGACTGTTCGCAACGCCGCGGAGAACATCACTTTCGGAACGATGTCCTCATTGGCCGAGCTCGATATCTCAAACATCTTCGTTTTCGCCGGACGGATCACCCTGGCGAAGCCTGTCGAGTTTGCGTTGAGGCTTGGCGAGAGTCAGGACGCAGGTAGCGTCAGCATGCATCTCGACGGCACGACCTGGAAGCTCTCGGGGATTGGACTGCCGCCGAAGGTCTTGGCGAATATGATCGACCGGCTGCCGACGCAGTAACCTTGCGCCCCCATTGGTGACGCCCGTTGCGCCTGCCTCCGGCCCTCTCGCCGTGAGCGGTCCTTGCCAATCCAGCCTATCTCCATCGGTCCTGGCAGCGAGCCGTTTCGCGATTAAACAGAAATCTCGAGTCCCAAAGCCGCGCAAGCCACTCTCGCACACACGGTGTCCGATCTGGTGAGATTGCTTAAAGCAATGAAGGATCTTGAGGGGCTGGGGGAGAAGGTCCGGCTAGCAAAAGCCGCTCGCGTATTGCACTAAGGTCGGCGGTTCGAGGCCTTCGGTGGCCCCAGTTAGGAACACTGCAGCGTGGTACCGCATTCGCTGGGTATGGAGCGGTTCTCTTTACCTTTGATTGTGGCAGCCGCATTCACCATCGGCGTCATCGCTGGCTATTGCATTCGGGCACTCATTTCCGCAAGGCGTCGAGCAGCTGCCCGCCGCACGCGCCGTGATTTCAAATGACGCCGTGGCCGGAAGTCGACGATATAGAAGGCACATGGCGGGCCGCTCGTTACTGCCTCGGCTGGAGCTGCTCCAGCCCATCCTCGATCACTCGGAGGTCCTCAAGTAGAGTGTCTCGAGAGTCAGTCGGCCTGATGTAGATTGTAGCTGTTCGAGCAATTGGCGCCGAAGGTCTCGCATATTCTCCAAGGCCTGCCGGTTCTTCAGACGTACATAAGCCGAAACGATCGATTCAATGCTTGTTGCCAATGGGTAGGTCCAAATACAAACTTCTAAAGCAGGTTGCATCGTAACTCATTTGAGATAACCGGCAAGGCCGCACGCGCAGTGAATGTCACCGCGCCACTGCGGTACCACGTTCAGCTAGCATTATCCCGACGCCGATCGGGGACACGCTCAGCTGATTTGTTAAAAATGCGATTCCGCTTGCAGGAGAAAATTTGCCTGTGTGCGCCTTGATACGGCTCGCCGTCAGCGAGCCATGGAGGCGTGTAGCGATGGGACAAACGACACGAATTTTGAAGCGGGCATACGTCCAGCCCGATCTCCTGAAAATGCTTCAGGAACTCGAGAATCTACGAGAGAAGGTCCGGCTAGCAGAAGCCGCGAGAACCCTCCATTAACGAAACGCTCGGGACTGAGCCGGCCTTTGCCCCCGGGACGAGGCCAAAGCGCTTCGGCGTCCGCTTCCGGACGAGGCGCTCAGGATCGTCATGCGGGGCGCCGACAAGGAAGACAAGGCAGCTGCCTGATTTTGCCAGGCGACGGAACAGGTGGAAAAGCACGAGATCCCGCGATTGCAAATCCCCTGCCCTGTGTTAGCAGCGCGGAACGCTAGGCGCCGCTGAAGGATTCGTCTCGGCAGGAGCTGTCTCGATGCTAATGACGAAGGAAAGACCACAGGCGATCCGCACACTGCGCGGCTGGGCGATCCACCTGCTGCAGGAGGCCGGCGCCATCCACGAATGCGAGGAGCACGGCTGAGCGAAGGACCGGGCCGACCCGCATGCGCGCGAGCACGCATTGGATATCGCCAGGCAGGAGCCACCCGAGGGCTTGTCTCCGGATGAGGCCGTCGCGGAATTACGCGAGGTTATGCATTCGATCGGCGATACGTGCCCGGAGTGCCCGCCACGTCCCGATTAGGTCGCCTGCGCTGTCGCACCGCTCGGATCTCAACGGGTGGGTGCGTGCCTCAAAGACCTTCGGCAAAGATGGAGGACGTGAGGGATATCAGCGGACAAAAAGGCCCTTCAAGCGAGTAAGTCTAGTGCGTTCTCGAGCGCTGCGCCGGCGGCGGTGTTGTCGAAGATGCACCATGTCTCACTAGACAACGAAGCAGCACCGAGCCGCGGCTTCAGCGTTCTAAGGAACGCCCCGTCGTAAGCGGAGTAGTAAATGCGCGGCGCTCCATGCAGTCGAAAATAGCGCAGGCCCGGCCACCCGCCCGGCAGGTCGGCATCGGGCACCCGCGCCGGATCCGCAGCGACGCGGCCAATCCGACGCTCCCTGAGCCAAGCACCGACCTCGGGCGTGAACCAGCTAGCGTGACGCGGCTCGCAAGCGAGAGCGGCTGAGGTCCTATCCCGCAGTGCGCCGAACAGCAATTCGGCATCGGGCTCAACGAACATTTTGCGCGGCGCAAACTGAACGAGCAAAACTCCGAGCTTCACACCAAGCCCGGCGCTCTCTTCGATGAACCGATCGAGTTCGGCCCGCGCAAACTGTGACGAATGACTGACAGACTTCGGCACCTTGACTGAAAAGCGGAAATCATCCGGCGTCGCGCTCGCCCACTTCTCGTACGTCGAACGCCGGTGCGGCTTATGAAATGATGAGTTGATCTCGGTGGCGTTCAACACCCGCGCGTAGCGCTCAAGGTGGCTACCTGCCCCGCCAACCCTTTCCTTGCAGACTTGCGGAACATTCCATCCCGCTGTGCCGAGCCGCAGCTCAGCCTTGACATGCGCGATCCTCTTCCATGTCAGTCCGTCACTGCCATCGGACATCACCGGATGTTTCACAACCTCAAGCCGACTTCCGCCGCGCCCCTGCCGTCGGCTTCTTCGCCGCCGCTTCCTTAGTCGGCTTCTTACCGGCGATCGGCATCAGCATCTCCTTCTGACCCGCGGCCAGCTTTGCCGCTTTTTTGGCAGACTTTTTAGGGGCCTCGGTCATGGCCGCCGCGCCGCCGACGCTCTTGCGTAGCGCGTCCATCAGATCGACGACGTTCTCGCCTTTCGGCCGATCCTTCGGCACGATCGGCTTGCCGGCCCGCTTCTGGTTGATGAGGCCGATTAGCGCCGTTTCATACTGGTCCTCGAACTTGTCGGGCTCGAAGGAACCGGATTTCTGGTCGACGATGTGCCGGGCCAAATCGAGCATGTCCTTGGTGACTTTGACATCCTGGATCTCGTCGAAGTACTCCTTGGGATCGCGCACTTCATAGGGGTAGCGCAGCAGCGTCCCCATCAGCCCCTTGTCCAGCGGCTCGAGCGCGATGATGTGCTCCCGGTTGGTCAGCACCACCCGCCCGATCGCGACCTTGTCCATCTCGCGGATGGCCTCCCGGATCACGGCGAAGGCGTCATGGCCGACCTTGCCGTCCGGACGCAGGTAGTAGGGGCGGATCAGGTAGCGGGGATCGATCTCGCTGCGGTCGACGAATTCGTCGATCTCGATGGTGCGCGTCGATTCCAGCGCGACGTTCTCGAGCTCCTCCTTCGTCACCTCAATGTACTGGCCCTTATCGAGCTCATAGCCCTTCACGATGTCCTCGTTGGGCACCTCCTCGCCGGTGTCGGCGTCGACCTTCAGGTACTTGATGCGGTGGCCGGTCGCCCGGTTGAGCTGGTTGAAGCTGATCTTCTCGCTCTCGGAGGTGGCGGGGTAAAGCGCGACCGGACAGGTGACGAGGGACAGACGCAGGAAGCCTTTCCAATTGGCACGGGGGGCCATGATACGCAGAACTCCGGTTAGAAGGGCTTGGAGGCATCGTACCAGGCGACAAGTTGTTGAGGAATCCAATGACCGGTGTGGCCGGCTGCTGCGCGCGTATCGAGAGCGGCGCGACGACGATGGCCGTTCCTATCAAACTTATAAAACACCCGCACCCAATCATGATCGCTCCGATCATGTCATTTCCGATTTCGGCAGCGCGCGACTGGCCATCATAGCCGCTGAAATGATGGTGGTGAAAGGTTGGTGATGTCTGGTCCGGGGTCAAAAGCGTTGATCAAGAGCGGGTGAGCAATTTCCGGTCCACGTTCAGGAGCTGACTATCACACCGCTAACGTGCTGTTCGGCTAGGGCCATGGACAGAAGCTCGGCCTGATGCGCGGGGCCGAGGCTCCTTGCTCAATAGAGCACCGACGGCAGATAAAAGCCCTTAGGCTCGTTGTAGAGGCCGGTCGTCATTAGGGTCATCTGGTGCACGAGTCGGAGGCCATTCTGCAGACACCAGCGGAATAGTTCGCTATTTCGGGTCGGCACCAAAAAGCCGCCGCCGGGAAAGCCCGGAGCAGATCCGATCAGGGCCTTCAGACCTTCGTTGCTCTCGGCAACGGCATGGGCGAAGAACCCGACATCCGTCGCGTAGGCGGTGATCTGGCCGAGATGCACGACGACCCGCGCCGTTCCCGCACTAATCGCGTCATCGAGTTCGCCGCCACGATCATGACCGTGGACCCGGCGGCATAACAAGTTGCAGGCCACGAGATCGGTAGCGCCGGCCTCACGCACGTCGTACCCCGGCAAGCTGACGCCCAGCGGCGCCCCGTTCATTTTCGAGATCGTCTCGCGGGTGTCAAAGCCGAGCTTGGCGTACAAACACAAAGAGCGATTGTGAAATGTGGATTGCAGCAGCCTCACCCCGGCCGCACGCCGATCGCTCGCGCGGTCGAGCGCAGCCTGCATCAATCGGCGCCCAATCGTCGCGTTCTGTGAGGTCGGATCAACTGTGATCGGCCCGAGTCCGGCAATCGGGCCGCGTTCATCGAGAAAGTTGCTGCCGACAACCTTTCCGTCCTTTTCGGCGACAAGCGAGTAGAACCCCCGGTTGGACAGCAGCATCATCAGGACCTGCGTGGCCACCTCCACCGACGGAAAATCCCACGGGAAGTTGTGCTCGTCGTCAATTGCCCTGAACGCCTCGAAGCAGATTCTTCCGCAAACGGTGGAATCCGACGGCGCACCGGGTCGCAGCACGATGCTCATTCGTCCCTCCCTGCGAATTGCTCTGACGCCTTATCCGAGCCAACAGTTCCGGGGATTTCAAGCTGCAGCTTATTGCTCTCAGCGTAAAATATCCAGAGCTTCGCTGCTATGCGCCTCGGTCTTCTTCAGAGTACCCAAGAAGGAGTTCCTCCGAATTGTGGTCTACTCGCCGATGTCCGGGTCGGGTCAAAAGCTGCCGGGGCGCCCCATGTTGCGATGGTCCGCTGAGGGCCACAAGCTGACTTTATGCCCTTCAACGTCGGCCTCCGAGATTGACCGCGAGCCATCCGGCTATGAGAGCGCCCGCTGCGATGCACAGAGCAATTAGGCCGCGTTTTGCCCATCGGACTTCATCACTACGCACTACATTTGCTTCTTCGCGTTGCTCTGCTTCGTTCCAGCTTCTCCACTCTTGGACGCCTTCAATGAAAAAATGCCTTCCGTCGGGCGTCCAGCGCCCAAGGCGAGCGCTGACGCGATCCATCAAGCCAAATTCCGCGAGCGCGAGAACTGCCTCTTCACCAGCCGACTGCGCGAGCGTGTCCACGCCATCGTCGTAGCGGATAGGGCCATCTTCATATGGATCGAGACAACAATCGACCATCTCAACGAGAGCACCAAGCAATACCTTTTCTGGCGCTGCGCCCGATAGCAACCGGCGTTATCATTGCGATCTTGTAGATAGCACGACCGTCGCCGACCAGGGCGGCCAGCTGCTCGAGGACGCCTCGATGGCTATGCAAGTCGCTGACCGGCTTGCGGAAGAACTATCGGACGCTCGGCCAGAATTGCGAGGCAAGGGCTACAAAGTGCTTGTGACGGACGTGGACGGTCAGCATGTCCACGAAGCTCCGTTGGACAAGTTCAAGCTCGTCTAGCTGCGGAGTTTTAGCCGTCCCTGGCTCCCAATTTTAAACTAAAGTAGGTGCTGCCATCTTCTGAAGACCCATTATCGTTGACGAGCATCTTCCAAGTCTTGAGAGCTCAGACGTCTCCGGGCTCTACCTCACGAAGGCCGTCCCCCGTCAATTTCACCGCCTGTACCGCTTTTTGAAACAGAGCAGGAAAGACGAACATTTCCAGACCAACCGTCTGGGCGTCTCTGGCGGGATGTCCGCCCTGGGTCGAACTGCGACTCGGCCCTTGCATTAGAGATGGTCAGGTCCAGCTCGCGATCCGAAAGTCACGCCACGGGCTAGTAGCGAACGAGGAAACTTGATTCACTAGCAGCCGCTGAAGAGCTTTAGGGGGAAGCCCACCATCCGTCGGGAAATGGCTCAAGCAACGTCCAATCGATTTGCTCGTCGTTCGGAGGGGGCCAGAAACCTCTGCTTGATGGCGTGCAGCGACGGAGGCGGACAGACAGGGCGCTGAGATCACGGCCTCGAAGGGGGCGCGAAGCATTGGCGTCTAGAGCGCAATGCAGGCGCACCGGGGCCGCCGCGCTCTGCATCTTCGACTAGACTTCGAAGATCTTCCAATTCTAAGAGCTGAGAGGCGAGCTCGCCAAGTCGTTGCAGATAAAGCATTGCGTCATCAGCGTCTGCGAAAGGCGGCTTTCCTAGTTGCGGGGGTCTGGCTTTGACGTTGAAAGCAGCAATCTCTTCTCCGCTCCTCCGCGGAACCCTCGATGGAACTTTCGGGCGAGCTGCCCATTATCGCGCCACTGACAGGGCATGCTGAGGAGACTTTAATGATCGATACTGTCGTGGTTGCTCCCACTCCGGGAGGAACGTCTACGTCAACGCTTGCGGGATTATCGTGGCCATCCATCGTTGCAGGCGCGGTGGTGGCTTGCGCGCTGACCATCGTCTTGCTGGCCTTTGGGACCGGCCTCGGCCTTACAATGGTCTCCCCCTGGTCCGGCTCCGGCGTTTCAGCAACAACTTTTAAGATTACAACCGGGCTCTATCTCATTGTCATCGCTATGCTTGCGTCGTCGATCGGCGGCTATATTGCAGGGCGGCTGCGTTCAAGCTGGACCGATGTACATCGCGATGAAATCTATTTTCGGGATACCGCGCACGGCTTCATCGCATGGGCTTTGGCCACCGTTCTCGGAGCCACCGCTCTCGCAATTCCGGCAACCAGTCTGATCGGAGGCAGTGCCGTCGGTGCATCCCAGGCCGCTGCTAACGCCGCGCAGACCAATGGTCCTATGGATGGTTATGTAGATACGCTTCTGCGGTCGGACCCGGCAGCGGCAGGCCCCACCGGGACGGCCTCGGGCGGGACGACCAACGCAACCGACTCGCACGGCGAGATGGTGCGCCTCTTCACGCGGAGCTTTCGCAATGGCGGTGACCTAAAGGGTCCTGATCGCGAATATGCAGCGAAAGTCGTCGCATCCCGCACAGGAATGAGCCAGGCCGATGCGGACAAGCGCGTCAATGACGTCGTGACGCAAGTGAAAGCCGATGCCGATGCCGCCCGCAAGGCAACTGCGTCCCTCGCCTTTTGGCCGACTGCGGCAATGCTCCTCGGAGCTTTCTGCGCCAGCCTCGCGGCCACTGAAGGCGGAGGTCTCCGCGATGGTACCTGGAATTCGCGGCGTCGATAGGAAAAGGAAGATACCATGCCCATTCTGCTTTGGCTGATCGGAATCCCGATCCCCCTAATCATCCTGATCATGTTGCTGCGCTAGGAGTTGCATCGAATTTCTCGATGAACGCACTTGAAAAGTAAAACTCATCAGGGCGGATGTACCCCTGAGGGCATGCGAGGCTCCCGGTCCGCCGGGGGCCTCTTTACTTCCTGAACCGAACCAAGGTTCGGCCTTGCCCAGAGCACGCTAAAACGTCCGGTTTCCCCCAAACTGCCACCGTAGCGGCGGCGCCCTCGTTGTCAGCCGGGGGCGGCTAAGCGGCTGGAAGTGCCGAGTACGGCTTCTCGTGCACCTTGTGCAACGGGGGTGAACTGTTAGGAGACCAAAAATAAGCAGCACAAGCTCGTGCCCAAGAGGAGCGGAAGCCGTGCAGTCCGCACGATAGCAGGCTCCCGCTCCATCCCGGTGGCGGCGATCCGGACAGTGGGCCGTTACCTTCCGAGGCGGGCATCCTAGGGCCAATTGGGGGCCCAGCTAGAGCCAATCGCCTCCGTTGACGGGGCCGGCTCGTCAGTTCCATATTGGCGAAATCGCCTGCCGAGCCTTGAGATAGATAGATGACCCTGCCCGATCGCGTGAAGTCGAATATGGAAATCGTACTGGAAGAGACGTGCCAGGAGCTTCCGAACGGCGGTGATCATGAGAGTCGGA
>NZ_AJQF01000520.1:0-14578 GCF_000261705.1 Bradyrhizobium genomosp. III
GTCAATCCGCCGCACCAGATATGTGCATGCCCTAGTGCGTTCGCAGGGACGACGACTGAGTCTGCCGCGATTACTTCGGCACACGATACGCCTCGACCTGTGACTTCAGCTCATCCAGCGACGCTGTCGGCTGCTTCGGATCGACCCGATATTCCCCATTCGCCAGCCATTGCAGCACCTTCGCATCGATCACCGGCGAATGGTGGATGACGTCGCCGTAATTATCGAGATCGTGCGTCACCGCCTTGATCGCGCGGAAATCGTGCAGACGCACATTGGGAAGCTGCGTGAGGCGCTGCGCGACGACTGCCGTCAGGTCAGTGACGATCTTCAGCGTCTCGGGCGAGGCTTCGCGCATTGCAACGAATTGCAGGACCGAATAGGGCGGGAAGTAGATATCGAAGGTCACGTCGGGGTGGCGCGTGATCAGGCCGACGGCATCGCGCTCGAAATGCCCGGCCATGGCGTCATAGCCGTAGCCTTCGCCGAGAAAGCGGCTGCGCACGGGGCTCGTGATGTAGGCGAAGGCGGCGAGCGTCCTCTTCGCATTGTACTCGCGCGCGACATCGAAATCCCGCGGCAGCGCGTAGATGTCGTCGACATCAGCCAGCGCGAACTTGACGGGAAGAAACGGCGCCGCGCGGGTCAGCGGCCCTTGCAACGGCGGGACCGACCGCAGCAGCGCGAACAGCGCCTCTTTCGCCATCGCGGCGCTGAACAGATAGGACGCGATGCCCTTGGTCGTGCCGCGATAGAGATCGACGGACAGATAGGGATCGGCCTCGATGCCGGCCGCATCGACGAAGATGAAATCGTCCATCGCCCAGATCACGCGCCTCGCGCCGCGGTCGATCGCCTGCTCCAGCACGAAGGCCTGCTGGCGTGAGTTGGAGCCGGTCATCGCCAGCTTGAGCGAGCGAACGCCGAGCGCACGGTCGATGTCGCTCTGGCGGAAATGGATCGCGAGCGAGGTGCCCATGAAGGCGGCGTCGAACGACTGGCTGCGGATCAGCCCGGCATTCTGCACGCGCGTATCGTCGGAATAGAAGGCGGTGCGCGACGGGCGGAACAGCTGCAGGGGATCGACGACGTAGGTGAGCACGGCCGCACCGAGCACGAATGCGATGCTCGCGAGCAGAAGACGCTTGAGACTGGTGAACGGCCCGCGCATCAGAACCGGAAATAGATGAATTCGCTGTGGCTCTGGATGCCCAAGATGCCGAACGCAAGCACCAGCGATGCGCCATAGAGAAACAGCGGCCGCATGCGCCCTGCCCGCAAGTTCTCGCCGACCCGGCGGTTAGCGTGATCGTATCCCAAGATGCCTTGCGTGTTCGGCGCCAGCCACACCAGCGCAGCGTAGATGGAGATCAGCACCAGCGCCGCGATCTCCTCACGGCCAAAGACGATGTTCGAGGGATCGGCCATGGCGTGAAGGACGCGCAGCGCCCATGCGACGCTCTCGGCGCGGAAGAACACCCAGGCGACGACGACGGCGGGGAACGTCAGCGCTGCTCCGGCGATGCGAACCGGACGCGCAAGGACCGACGGAATGGTTGGCATCAGGGCGTTGAAAGCGTGATTGACGCAGAGATAGGCCCCGTGCAGCGCACCCCAAATGACAAAAGTCCAGGCCGCACCGTGCCAGAGCCCGCCCAGCAGCATCGTGATCATCAAATTGAGGTAGCGCAGCACGCGGCCGTGGCGGTTGCCGCCGAGCGGGATATAGAGATAGTCGCGCAAAAATTGCGACAGCGTCATGTGCCAGCGGCGCCAGAACTCGACGATGCTGGACGCCTTGTAGGGCGAGTTGAAATTCACGGGCAGGAAGATGCCGAACATCAGCGAGATCCCGATCGCCATGTCGGAATAGCCGGAGAAATCGAAATAGAGCTGGAACGTGTAGGCAAGTGCGCCGAGCCAGGCCTGGTCGAAGCTCGGCGAGCGCGCCTCGAAGGCGAGTGCGACCAGCGGCTGGATGCCGTCGGCGAGACAGGTCTTCTTGAACAGGCCGATGGCAAAGATGATGACACCGCACAACATGAGATGTCCGTCCGGACGCTTGGTCTCCTTCCGCTCGAATTGCGGGATCATATCCTTGTGGTGGAGGATCGGCCCGGCGATCAAATGCGGAAAATAAGTCACGAACAGCGCGTAGTGCGCCAGCGCATAGGCTGCGACCTGCCCGCGATAGGCGTCCACCAGGAACGCAATCTGCGTGAACGTGTAGAAGGAGATGCCGACCGGCAGCAGGATGTGAACCGCGGCATGCGTGCCGAACAAGGCGTTGAGGTTCTCGGTGAGGAAGCCGGCATATTTGAAGATGCCGAGCACGAGAAGATCGCCGACGACACCGAGCGCGAGCGCCGCCTTGCGGTGCGACGGGCCGAGCTTCGCCACGATGAGGAGATGGCCGACGCCGTAATTGAAGGCGATCGACAGCAGCAACAGCGCCACGAACTGCCAGTTACCGATGGCGTAAAAGGCGAGCGAGGCCAGCGCCAGCCAGATCACCGGGGTGAGATTGCTGCGCCGCCCGAGCCAGAAATAGCCGGCCAGCACGACGGGCAGGAACAACAGGATGAACGGGTAGGAATTGAACAGCATCAGGCTGGACCGGCGGCGGGGATATTGGTCCGTAAAGCATACAAGGGGCCGGTCAACAACCCGGCAGGCCTGGCGGAGTCGTGCTGGCAATTCGTGGAATCGGGACGATATAAGATGGAACACGTATTGAAATGAGGACCGAGTGACCCAGGCCAAAACCCCTTCCCAGCCCCCCGTCGCCCCGCGCCGGCCGCATTCCTTCACGCGGCACGGGATCACCGTGACCGACGACTATGCCTGGCTGAAGGACGCGAAATGGCAGGAGGTGCTGCGCGATCCCAAGGTGCTGGATCCCGACATCCGCAAATATCTGGATGAGGAGAACGTCTACACCGACAGCCTGCTCGGCCACACCGCCGGCCTGCAGAAGACACTGGTGCGGGAGATGCGCGGGCGGATCAAGGAGGACGATTCCAGCGTGCCGTCGCCGGACGGCCCGTTTGCCTATTTCCGCAGGTTTCGCGAGGGCGGGCAGCACGAGCTGTTCGGCCGCATGCCGCGCGACGGCGGCGACGGCGAGATCGTGCTCGACGGCGATGCGCTTGCCAAAGACCACAAATATTTCAGGTTCGGCGGCAGCCGGCACTCCTACGATCACAAGCTGCAGGCCTGGAGCGCCGACACCAAGGGCTCGGAATATTTTTCGATCCGCGTGCGCGACTGGGCTACGGCCAAGGATCTCGACGACGTGGTCGAGGAGACCGATGGCGGCGTGGTCTGGGCCGCGGATTGCAAGAGCTTCTTCTATGTGAAGCTCGACGACAATCACCGGCCGATGCAGGTGTGGCGGCACAGGCTCGGCACCAAACAGGCCGACGACACGCTGATCTATGAAGAGCAGGATGCCGGCTGGTTCACCCATCTGCACGAGAGCACCAGCGGCCGCTTCTGCGTGATCGCCGGCGGCGACCACGAGACCTCGGAGCAGCGGCTGATCGATCTCGCCAACCCCGAGGCGCCGCCGCGCCTCGTCGCGGCGCGCGAGGAAGGCGTGCAATATTCGCTGGCCGATCGCGGCGATCAGCTCTTCATCCTCACCAATGCCGACGATGCCATCGACTTCAAGATCGTCACCGCGCCGCTTTCTTCGCCCGAGCGCAAGAACTGGCGCGATCTGATCCCGTATCGTCCCGGCATCTACCTCATCGACCTCGATCTCTATGCCGGCCATCTGGTGCGGCTGGAGCGCGCCAATGCGCTGCCGGCGATCGTGATCCGCGATCTCGTCTCGAACGAGGAGCATGCCATCGCCTTCGATGAGGCCGCCTATTCGCTGGACACGATGGGCTCCTACGAATTCGAGACGACGAATTTGCGCTTTGCCTATTCGTCGATGACGACGCCGTCGGAAGTCTATGACTACGACATGGTCAAGCGCACGCGCACCTTGCGCAAGCGCCAGGAGATTCCGTCGGGCCATAACGCGGCCGATTACGTCACCACGCGCATCACGGCAAAGGCGCATGACGGCGCCGAGGTGCCGGTGTCGATCCTCTACCGCCGCGGGCTGAAGCTCGACGGCACGGCGCCGCTGCTGCTCTACGGCTACGGCTCCTACGGCATGGCGATGCCGGCCTCGTTCAACGCCAACCGCCTGTCGCTGGTCGACCGCGGCTTCGTCTACGCCATCGCCCATATCCGCGGCGGCGCTGACAAGGGCTGGGGCTGGTATCTCGACGGCAAGCGCGAGAAGAAGACGAATTCGTTCGACGATTTCGCCGCCAGCGCGCAGGCGCTGATCGACGCGAAGTACACGAGCGCAAAGCGCATCGTCGGCCATGGCGGCTCGGCCGGCGGCATGCTGATGGGCGCGGTCGCCAACCGTGCCGGCGAATTGTTCGCAGGGATCGTCGCCGAAGTGCCGTTCGTCGACGTGCTCAACACCATGCTCGACGACACGCTGCCGCTGACGCCGCCGGAATGGCCGGAATGGGGCAACCCGATCGAGAGCGAGCAGGATTTTCGAACGATCCTGTCCTACTCGCCCTACGACAATGTCGCGGCGAAGGCGTACCCGGCGATCCTGGCGATGGGCGGGCTCACGGATCCGCGCGTGACTTATTGGGAGCCGGCGAAATGGATCGCGCGCCTGCGCGCTACCATGAGCGGCGGCGGTCCGGTCCTGCTGCGCACCAACATGGGCGCCGGTCATGGCGGCGCGTCGGGGCGGTTCGACCGGCTCGATGAAATCGCGATCGTCTATGCGTTCGCGCTGTGGGCGGCGGGGGTGGCGGAGGCCGGGGTGTAGCGATAGCCGCAGCCGTCGCAACACCTTCCGCTGTCGTCCCCGCGAAGGCAGGGACCCATACCGCGTGATGTATCGATGGAGTGCGGGTAGCCGTACCGGAAGACTTTCTAACTGGCGATCTTCGCCAAACTTCTCCCTGTTTCTATGGGTCCCGGATCGGCGCTTCGCTTCGCTGCGCTTGTCCGGGACGACATCGAGTGTGAGGCGCGAGATATCTCACACCGCCCCGTGCGCTTCGACATACAGCGCATAGACCGAATGGCTGCTTGCCATGTAGAGCCGGTTGTTCTTCGGGCCGCCGAAGCAGAGATTGGCGCAGCGCTCGGGCAACCTGATGAAGGCGAGCGGCCTGCCGTCCGCGTTGAACACCATGACGCCGTCGAGATCTTCGGGCCTGGCCTTGAGCTGAAACACCTTGCGGCCGCCGACATCGGTCGGCTCGGATTGCAGCGCGCCGTTGGAACCCCAGCCGCACCAGAGATTGCCGTCGCGGTCGACGCGGAAACCGTCGAGCGAGCCCTGGTCGGCGGCGTCGATCAGCTTGGTCTTGCCGCTGAGCGCGCCGTCGTCGCCGACATTGTAGCTCCAGATGCTGCGGTTGGGCGTGCCCTTCCACTCGACGATGTAGAGCTTCTTCTCGTCCGGCGAGAAGGCAAGGCCGTTGGGATTGACGAGGTCGGTGAGGACGGCACTGATCTTGCCGTCCTTGGCGATGCGGTAGACGTTGGTGGTGGCCTGCTCGGCCTTTTCCTTCTTGCCTTCCCACTCGCCATTGATGCCGAACAGCGGATCGGTGAACCAGATGCTGTCGTCGGACTTCACCACGATATCGTTCGGCGCGTTCAGCCGCTTGCCCTCGAACTTGTCGGCGAGCACGGTGATCGTGCCGTCCGTCTCGGTGCGGGTGATGCGGCGGGTCACGGAGTGCTCGCAGGTGACGAGACGGCCCTGGCGGTCGCGCGCATTGCCATTGGCGTAATTGGCATTGGCGCGGAACACGCTGGTCTGGCCGGTCTTCTCGTCGAACTTCATGATCCGGTTGTTGGGAATATCCGAGAACAGGAGATAGCCGCCCTCGGGGAAATAGGCCGGGCCTTCGGCCCAGCGCATGCCTGATGCGACCTGCTCGACCGTCGAGGAATAGAGCCGGTATTTTGCGAAGCTGGGATCGAGGATCTGGACGGCGGGATCGGGGTAGCGCTGGTTCGGCGTGAACGGGAACGACTGGGCGCCGGCGGCGCGGGCGAGAAGCGTCGATGCTGCCGCTGCGCCGGCGGCGGCCATGAGGTTACGTCGCGTGAAATTCATTGAAATCCTCCCTGCTTGCTAAAAGGCCGGCGCTTGATGCGCCGGCTCGTTTCTTGACGTGAGTTCGTTTTGGTTTAGCGGCCGTTCTTCTTCCGCCACTCCGCGAAGTCGGTGAGCGTCTGCGGATCGGTGGCGGGATAGAGACCGAAGATGCCGCGTCCCTTGCCGACTTCCTCGGTGACGAAATCCTCAAACGCCGTCATCTCGAAGGTTTCGTTGGCGATCTCGTCGGCGAGATGGGCGGGGATCACGATCACGCCGTCGGCGTCGCCGAGAATGACGTCGCCGGGGAACACCGGCGCATCGCCGCAGCCGATGGGCACGTTGATCTCGATCGCCTGGTGCAGCGTGAGATTGGTCGGCGCCGACGGGCGGTGGTGATAGGCGGGGATGCCGAGCTTGGCGATCTCGGCGGAATCGCGAAAGCCGCCGTCGGTGACGACACCGGCGACACCGCGCTTCATCAAGCGCGTCACCAGGATCGCGCCGGCCGAGGCCGCGCGCGCGTCCTTGCGACTGTCCATCACCAGAACGCTGCCTGCCGGACAATCCTCGACCGCCTTGCGCTGCGGATGGGAGCGATCCTTGAAGACGTCGATGGTGTTGAGATCCTCGCGCGCCGGCATGTAGCGCAGCGTGAAGGCTTCGCCGACCATGGTCGGCTGGTCGGCACCGAGCGGATGCACGTCCTGGATCATCTGGATCCGCAGGCCGCGCTTGAACAAGGCGGTGGCCACTGTGGCCGTGGAGACGGATTTGAGCTTGTTGCGGGTGGCTTCGCTGAGTTTTGTCATTTGGTCGAACTCTCTCTTTCGTCATTCCGGGATGGCCCGCAGGGCCAGGCCCGGAATCCATAACCACGATCGGGAGTATGGATTCCGGGCTCGCGCCAAGGGGCGCGCCCCGGAATGACAGTGGGCTAGTAAATAGACGGCTCGCCGATCGGCGCGCCGAAATCGGTCTCGAGGAAGTCGAAGTCACAGCCGTCATTGGCCTGCTTGATGTGCTTGGTGAACATCCAGCCATAGCCGCGCTCGAAGCGGCGCTCGGGCTGTTTCCAGGCGGCGCGGCGTTTTGCGAGCTCGGCTTCGGGGACGTCGAGATTGATGGTGCGGGCGGCAACGTCGAGCGTGATGCGGTCGCCGTTCTGCACCAGCGCCAGCGGGCCGCCGATGTAGGATTCCGGCGAGACGTGCAGGATGCAGGCGCCATAGCTGGTGCCGCTCATGCGCGCATCCGAGAGGCGCACCATGTCGCGCACGCCCTGCTTCACGAGCTTGGTCGGGATCGGCAGCATGCCCCATTCCGGCATGCCCGGGCCACCTTGCGGCCCCGCATTGCGCAGGATGAGAATGTGGTCTTCGGTGACATCGAGATCGGGATCGTCGACCGCCTTCTTCATCGAGGGATAATCGTCGAACACCAGCGCCGGCCCGGTGTGCTTGAGGAAGCGCGGCGCACAGGCGGAAGGCTTGATGACGCAGCCGTCGGGCGCGAGATTGCCCTTGAGCACGGCGAGCGCGCCTTCCTTGTAAATGGGATTGTCGACCGAGCGGATCACATCGGCATTGTGCACCTCGGCGCCCGCGATGTTCTCAGCCAGTGTCTTGCCGGTGACGGTGATGCAGTCGAGATGCAGATGCGGCTTGATCTGCCCCATCAGCGCCGGCAGGCCGCCGGCATAGAAGAAGTCTTCCATCAGATACGCATCGCCGCTCGGCCGCACGTTGGCGATCACGGGCACCTTGCGGCTCGCGATCTCGAAATCGTCGAGGCCGATGTCCTTGCCGGCGCGGCGAGCCTGCGCGATCAGATGGATGATGGCGTTGGTCGAGCAGCCCATCGCCATCGCGACCGCAATCGCGTTCTCGAAGGCTTTTCTGGTCTGGATCACCTTCGGCGTCAAATCCTCCCAAACCATCTCGACGATGCGTCGGCCGCATTCAGAGGCCATGCGGATGTGATTGGCGTCGGCCGCGGGGATCGAGGAGGCGCCGGGCAGCGTCATGCCGATCGCTTCGGCAATGGCCGTCATGGTCGAGGCCGTGCCCATGGTCATGCAGGTGCCGTAGCTGCGGGCGATGCCGGCCTCGATGTCGAGCCAGTCCTTGTCGGAGATCTTTCCGGCGCGGCGCTCGTCCCAGTATTTCCAGCCGTCCGAGCCGGAGCCGAGCGTCTTGCCCTTCCAATTGCCGCGCAGCATCGGGCCGGCCGGCAGATAGATCGCCGGAATGTTCATCGACGTCGCGCCCAGCAGCAGCGCCGGCGTGGTCTTGTCGCAGCCGCCCATCAGCACGACGCCGTCGACGGGATGGCTGCGCAAGAGCTCCTCCGCGTCCATCGCCAACAGATTGCGATAGAGCATGGTGGTCGGCTTCAGCAGCGATTCCGACAGCGATAGCGCCGGCAGCTCCAGCGGCAGGCCGCCGGCCATCAGGATGCCGCGCTTGACGTCGTCGACGCGCGACTTGAAGTGCATGTGGCAGGGCTGCGCGTCCGACCAGGTGTTGAGGATCGCGATGATCGGCCGGTCCTTCCACTCCTCCGGCGCGTAGCCCATCTGCATGGTGCGGGAGCGGTGGCCGAACGAGCGGAGATCGTCGGGCGCGAACCAGCGCGCGCTGCGGAGCTGGTCGGGCGTTATTTTCTTCTTGGTCATGATTGGGTGCCCCATTTCTGCACGGTGTTCCGCTCGATGGCGCGGAAGATCAGGTTCTCGACAAAGAGCCCGATGATGATCACCGTCAAGAGGCCCGCGAACACGGCGGGTATGTCGAGCAAATTGCGGTTCTCGAAGATGAACCAGCCGAGCCCGCCCTGCCCCGAGGACACGCCGAACACCAGCTCCGCCGCGATCAGCGTGCGCCAGGCAAAGGCCCAGCCGATCTTGAGGCCGGTGAGGATCGAGCCGAAGGCGGCCGGGATGAGAATTTTTGCGACGTAGGGCAAGCCGCTCAGGCCGTAATTGCGGCCGACCATGCGCAGCGTGTTGGACACGCTCTTGAAGCCGGAATGGGTGTTGAGCGCGACCGGCCACAGCACCGAATGGATCAGCACGAAGACGAGGCTGCCATTGCCGAGGCCGAACCAGATCAGGGCCAGCGGCAGCAGCGCGATCGCCGGCAACGGATTGAACATCGCCGTGACAGTCTCGAGGAAATCGGTGCCGATGCGGGTCGAGATCGCGAGCACGGTGAAGATGGCGGCGAGCGCGATGCCGGCCGAATAGCCCATGAACAGAACTTTCAGCGACGTCCAGGCCCGCATCGGAATGGTGCCGTCCTTGACGCGGTCGAACAGCGTGATCGCGGTGTCGTGCAGTGTCGGGAACAGCAGCGGATTGTCGAGGGTGAGGCCGTAGGCTTCCCAGACCGCCGCCAGGAACAGGATGATCACCGACTTGCGGACGAAGCCGTCGTTCCACAACAGCTCAAGCACGCTCAGCTTGCGCTCGACCTCGCCTGCGCCGATGGCAGCAACCGGTTCGGCCCGCAGCAATATCCTGGCTTCGCCCATCAGAGGCTCCTCAATGCGCGGTGGCTTCGCCGGCGAACAGGAGATCGTGGATCTCCTTCTCCAGCCGGCCGGCGCTGCCGTCTTCGTTCGAGACCTTGTCGACGTCGATCACCTCGGCCTTGACGCGGCCGGGATGCGGCGACAGCAGCAGGATGCGGTTGCCGATGCGGATCGCCTCCGCAATCGAATGGGTCACGAACAGCACGGTGAACTTGGTCTCGCTCCAGAGCTGGAGCAGCTCGTCCTGGCAGGTGCGGCGCGTCAACGCATCGAGCGCCGCGAACGGCTCGTCCATCAAGAGGATATCAGGCTCCATCGCCATGCCGCGCGCGATCGCGACGCGCTGCTTCATGCCGCCGGACAGCGTGTGCGGATAGGCATCGACCACGCGGGTGAGGCCGACCTTCTCGATATAGGCCCGTGCCTTGGCCTCGGCGTCCCTGCGCGACAGTTTTCGCGCAGTCAGCAGCGGAAACATGACGTTGGCGAGCACGCTCTTCCACGGCAGGAGCTGGTCGAACTCCTGGAAGATCATCATCCGGTCGGCGCCGGGACCGTGGATCTCGCGATCGCCTATGGTCATGCGGCCCTCGCTCGGGGTCATGTAGCCGCCGACGGCCTTGAGCAGGGTCGACTTGCCGCAGCCGGACGGACCCAGCAGCACGAAGCGGTCGGACTTGTCGACCGTGAAACTCACCCTCTCCGTGGCGGTGACGACTGCGCTGGAGGTCTTGTAGCGCAGCGTCACGGAGCTGACGTCGAGCAGCGCCATCAGTTGCCCTTCAGATCGTGCGCGACGGGGAGATAATAATCCGTCCAGGCCTTGGGCTGGCTCTTCAGCGTGCCGGTCTTGAACAGATGCGCAGCGAATTTCATCGTGCCCTGCGGCTCGAGATTCCACTCCATCATGCCGGGCTCCTTGAGCAGATCGAGCAACTCCTCGACCGAGGTCTTGTCGCCGGTGATCTCCTTGTAGATCTCGACCGCCTGCTTCGTGTCGCTGCGGATCAGGGCCTGCGCTTCCTTGGTCGCGTCGCGCACGGCCTGGATGATCTTTGGATTGGCCTCGGCGAATTTGGTGGTGGTGAAGAACTGGGCCTGGCTGAGCGGCCCGCCCATCACGTCCGGCGACGACAGCACGATATGCGCGCCCGGCACGTTCTTCAGCTCCAGGAAGGTGAAGGGCGGGATGGAGAAGTGGTTGTGCACCTCGTGCTTGGGATTGGACAGCGCCGCATAAGCGTCGGGATGGCCGAGTTGAACGGTGTTGGCATCCAGCTTCGACCATTGGTCGGCGCCGAAGGCCTCGGCGGCCGCGATCTGCAGCACGATCGCCTGGGTCGACACCTTGACGGTCGGCACCGCGATCTTGTCGGAGGGGCCGAAATCCCTGATCGACTTGATGTTGGCGTCGCGGCTGATCAGCGTCATCGGCTGCGCCGAGGTCGCGACGATGCCCTTCACGCCGCCGCGGGTGCGGTCCCACAGCAGCAGAAGATTGCCGGTGCCGGTGTTGAGGATGTCGACGCCGCCCGCGAGCAGCGCATCGGTCTGCGCGCCGCCGCCGGAGAAGGTGATCCATTTGGTGGTGACGCCCGCGAGGCCGAGTGAAGCTGCGTGCTTCTCGATCAGCTTCAGCTTCTCCATGATGTGGCTCGGCATGTAGAAAATGCCGGGCTGGCGCGACAGCGCGATCTCGGATTTCTGCTGCGCACGCGCCGGCGAAGCCGCCAGCACGGTTGCGACGATCAGGGCGATGGCGGCAGCGCCACGCTGGAATGGCTTGATCATAATTGTTCGTTTCCTCCGGCCGCCATTGACGAGCGATCCTGCTGATGCACTAATGCATTAGTGCATCAAAGGCAAGTCCGCCGGAGCCCTCGCCATGGAAACAGCCCATCCCGCGCCCCGCGCGGCCCGCCCCGGCGCGCGGCTCGACCGGGCCCGGCAGGCCGCGCCGCAGGTGTTCGAGCGGCTGCGCAACGCCATTCTCGCGCTCGAACTGCCCCCGGGCTCGCCGCTGTCGCGCACGGATCTCGCCGCGCAATTCGGGGTCAGCTCGACGCCGATCCGCGACGCCCTGATGCGGCTCGAGGAAGAAGGGCTCGTGGACGTGTTTCCGCAGCACGCGACCGTGGTCAGCCGGGTCGATGTCGGCCGCGCCGAGCAGGCGCATTTCCTGCGCCAGGCGCTGGAGCTCGAAATCGTCCGGCTGCTCGCGGAGCAGCATGACCAGGCCCTGGTCCTCCGCCTCGACCATGTGATCGCGCTTCAGCAGCAGTTCGCGAAAGCCGGGGACTTCGAGAGCTTCATCGCCGCCGACAATGATTTTCACGCCCAGCTTTATGCGGCGGCCGGCAAGCAGGAGCTCTGGACGCTGGTGCGCAGCCGCAGCGGACATATCGACCGGCTGCGCCGGCTGCATTTGCCCTCACCCGGCAAGGCCCAGAACATCGTCCGTCACCACAAGCTGATCACCCGCGCGATCGAAGCCGGAGATTCCGATGCCGCGCAACAGCATCTGCGCAAGCATTTGTCGGGCACGCTCAGCGAACTCGACAAGATCCGGAGCCATTATCCGGAATATCTGACCGATTAGACAGACCACCAGCCTGACGAACCCTTATGCACGCAACCGTGCATAAGCATGCGTCCCCGTTTTCGGCTTAGGCGAGCATTCACCGGACGTTCGCGAAGTGCTTGCAGGCCGGGCTGAATCCGCGCAACAATTTCGTCTTTGATGGTTTGATTTGCGGCCGGTGGGGACGTCCTGTCCGGCCCGGAGGAATTCAGACGTGGCCAACATCCTGATCGTGGATGACGACCCGGCCGTCCAACTCACGATCCGGCTGCTCCTGGAGAGGGCCGGTCATCACGTCACCGTCGCGGGCGATGGCCGCAAGGGACTTGCGCTGTTCGAGGCCAGCCGGTTCGACCTCCTGTTTCTCGACATCTTCATGCCCGGCATGGACGGGCTGGAGACGATGCGTCACATCCGGGTGCTGGCTCCGGCCATTCCGATCATCGTCATTTCCGGCCGTTCGATCACGCCGGATGCCTATGCGGAGCCGGACTTCCTGAAGATGGCGACCAAGCTCGGCGCGGTGGCAAGTTTGCAAAAGCCGTTCCGGCCCGACGCCCTGCTCGCCGCGGTCGAAGGCTGCCTGAAAGCAGGCGAGCCGGAGGGGTCCGATGTCAGCTCCGGCCACCGATGACGGGGGCGCCGCTGCTCCAGGCCAGACCAGGCGCGGTCATCCGGGAAGCCCTGCGAACATCCGCTTGACCCTCGCAACGCGGCTGGCGATCGCGATGATCCTGCTGGTGGCGGTCACCGTGGCCGCAGTCGGATGGCTCGGCTTTCGCAACACCACGCAAGCGGTCATTCCGCGCGTCCTGGAGCGGGTCGAGGCCCAGTCACGCCTGCTCGCGGCCAACCTGGAATCCTATGTTGCCGGAGTCCGCGGCGATTTGATCGGCTATCGCTCTGCCGCGGCCATCAACGGCCTGATCCGCGCCCGTCTCGGCGGAGGAGTTGACCCCCTTGACGGCGTTACAGAGCAGACCTGGCGCGACCGCATCGCGACGCGGCTCGCAGCCGAGATCGAGGCCAAGCCCAGCTACGGGCAGTTTCGCATCATCGGTCTCGACGACGACCAGCGCGAGCTGGTCCGCGTCGACCGCTCCGGCCCGCATGGAGCGGCGCGGATCGTCCCCAACAGCGAGCTGGAGCGCAAGGGCGACCGAGCCTACTTTCAGGACACGATGAGGCTGGCGCCGGGCGAGATTTACGTGTCGCCGATCGATCTCGCGACCCGCCAGGGGGGCACCACGGTCTTGCACACTCCGACGCTGCGGGTCGCTACGCCGCTGTTCACGCCGGATGGCAAGCCGTTCGGGATCATCATCGCCAATATCGACATGCGTCCGGCCCTCGACCGCATCCGCTCGACGGCGAGCTCGGGTGGCGAGATCTACGTCGTGAATTCGCACGGCGATTATCTCGTTCATCCCGATCGCGCGCGGGAATTCGCCTCATTGCAGGGCCGCCCCACCAACTGGCGCGATGATTTTCCATTCTTCTCGGCCATGGCCGGCACGTCGGACCTATCCACGCGGCTCATGACCGACGCGTCGGGCCGGCCGACCGGCGCGGCGATCGCACCGGCGCTGCTGGCGGGCAAGGAATGGACCGCAATCATCGTGACCATTCCCCCGTCCGTCTTCGGCCGGGTGCCGGCCGCCATTCAAAAGACGTCCGTGCTGGTCGGCGTGCTCGCCGTCCTCGCCGCAGGGGCGCTCGCGGTGCTGCTGGCGCGCTCATTGACCCGCCCGATCGGCCGCCTGACCGCGGCCGTGGAGGCGATCGGCCGCGGACGGCAGGCGGACATCCCCGTCGATGCCAGCGGCGAGACGGGCGTGCTGGCGCGGGCTTTCGCCCAGATGGTCGAAGAGACGCGGGCGAAGACAGCCGCTCTCGAGCGCGAGATCCGCGAGCATCGCCGCACCGAGGCCGCGCGAAGCCATCATGCGGCACGCGAGCAATTGTTCAGCGCCGCCGTCGAATCGTCCGACGATGCGATCGTGATGCAGACGCTCGACGCCATCATCACGGGCTGGAATCCGGCCGCCGAGCGGCTCTATGGCTATTCGGCGAGTGAAGCGATCGGGAAATCCACTGCGATCATCGTGCCGCCCGACCGGCGCGAGCATGGCAAGGACTACCTGGCGCGGATCGCGCGGGGCGAGTCGATCGAGCGGTTCGAGACGGTGCGCCTGCGCAAGGACGGCACGCCGGTCGAGATCTCGCTCAGCCTCTCGCCGATCAGGGGGCCGTCCGGCGAGATCATCGGCGTCTCCGGGACCGCGCATAGTCTCACCGAGGCGCGGCGGGCCGAGCGG
>NZ_AJQF01000521.1:0-5548 GCF_000261705.1 Bradyrhizobium genomosp. III
GCGCCGGCAGATCTTCGATACCTCGCAGGATCTGATCATGGTCATGGACCCGCGGGGCCATGTCGCGCAGATCAGCCCGAGCAGCGAGACCATTCTCGGCTACCGGCCGGACGAGATGATCGGCCGCAGCGGCGCGGACTTCATTCATCCCGACCATCTGACGCAATCGCGCGAGGACATGCGCGCGCTGCGGCGCGGCGAGCGCCCCAAGCTCGGCGACACCCGCTGTTTCCACAAGAACGGACACGAGGTCTGGCTGTCCTGGCTCGGCAATTGGTCCGAGCAGGCGCAGCGCTTCTTCTTCGTCGGACGCGACATGACGGAAGCGCGGCTCGCGCAGGAATCGCTGCGCGAGAGCGAGCGACTCGCCCGAAACATCGTCGAGACCTCGCTCGACGCCTTCATCCAGACCGACGAGACCAGCAGCATCCTGAACTGGAATTCGCAGGCCGAGCAGCTGTTCGGCTGGCGCCGCGACGAGGTGCTCGGCAAGAGCACGATCGACCTGATCGTCGCCGAGAGCGAACGCGAGAGGGTCAGGGCCGGCCTGAAGCAATTCCTGAAGAACGAGGACGGCAGGACGCTGAACCGCCGCCGCGAGCTGATGTGCTGCCGCCGCGACGGCAAGGAATTCAAGGCCGAGCTGAGCGTCACCGCGCTGAAGCGCCGCGAAGGCCTGCTGTTCAACGTCTTTTACCGCGACCTCACCGACAAGATCGCCGCCGAGGAGCGCATCCGCCATGCCGAGAAGATGGAGGCGGTCGGCCAGCTCACCGGCGGCGTGGCGCACGATTTCAACAACATCCTCACCGTCATCACCGGGACGATCGAGATTCTCGCGGAGGCCGTCGAAAAGGAGCCGCAGCTTGCGGCCATCACGAAGATGATCGACGAGGCCGCCGCGCGCGGCGCCGATCTGACCCAGCACCTGCTCGCCTTCGCGCGCAAGCAGCCGCTCCAGCCGCGCGAGATCGACATCAACTCGCTGGTGGTCGACACCGCGAAGCTGTTGAGGCCGACGCTGGGCGAGCAGATCCAGATCGAATCGGTGTTCGAGGACGAGAATTGCGTCGCGATCGTCGATCCCAACCAGCTCACCACCGCGATCCTCAATCTCGCGCTCAATGCCCGCGACGCCATGCCCGGCGGCGGCAAGCTGATCGTGGAGACCGGCGCCGCCTATCTCGACGAGGTCTATGCCAGCGGCAACGACGTCCGTCCCGGCCATTACGTGCTGATCGCCGTGAGCGACACCGGCACCGGGATCCCTGCGAACATCCTGACCAGGGTGTTCGACCCCTTCTTCACCTCGAAGGGACCGGGCAAGGGCACCGGGCTCGGGCTGTCGATGGTCTATGGCTTCATCAAGCAGTCCGCAGGCCACATCAAGATCTACAGCGAGGAAGGCCACGGCACCACGATCAAGATGTACCTGCCGCCCGGCAAGACGCCGACGGCCATCGGCGAGGGCGTGACGCCTGCGACGATCGAGGGCGGACACGAGACGATCCTGGTGGTCGAGGACGACCGGCTGGTGCGCGACTACGTGCTGGCGCAGCTGCATGCGCTGGGTTACGTCACCTTGCAGGCCGCGAACGCGGCGGAGGCGCTCGCGATCGTTGCCGCCGGCAGGCCGTTCGACCTGCTGTTCACCGACGTCATCATGCCCGGCAAGATGAACGGACGGCAGCTCGCCGACGAACTGATGAAGACACGCCCCGATCTCAGGGTGGTCTACACGTCAGGCTATACCGAGAATGCGATCATCCATCACGGCCGGCTGGATTCCGGCGTCCTGCTGCTGGCCAAGCCCTATCGCAAATCGGATCTCGCGCGGATCATCCGCAAGGCACTGAGCGGCTGATTGCTCGCGTGTCCCGGACAAAGCGCAGCGTGCAACGCTGCGACGCAGAGCCGGGACCAGAACTGTCAGCGGTGAAATTCGAGAGATGGGCCCCGCTCAGCAGCGCATCATTGCATGATGCGCTGCGTCCGGGGCACGAGTTACGACGCGCGCTGGGCCGCGGTCATCACGATGCGGATCAGATCGGCGGCGTTGCGCGCGCCGAGCTTCTTCATGATGTTGGCGCGGTGATCCTCGATGGTGCGCGGGCTGATGCCGAGGGTGCGGCCGGCTTCCTTGTTGGACGCACCGGAGGCGAACTGCTCGAGCACCTCGCGCTCCCTGCGCGTCAGCGGCTCACGTCCGGGGAAGTGCAGCGAGCCGAATTTCGGCGAGGCGTTCTCCGCCTGCCTGCGCGCATAGGCGCCGATCGCCTCGTCGAGCCGGCCGACGATTTCGCTGCCGCGGAACGGCTTCTCGATGAAGTCCAGCGCGCCGCTCTTGATCGCGCCCACCGCCATCGCGATGTCGCCCTGCCCGGAGATCATGAAGATCGGCGCCGGATAATCCTCGCCGTGCAGTTCCTTCAGAATGTCGAGGCCCGACTTTCCGGGAATGTTCACGTCGAGCAGGATCGCAGCCGGTGTGCGGTTTCGCGCGACGGAGAGCAGCGCTGCGCCGTCCGCAAAACAGATCACCTCATAGCCCGCCGCCTTCAACACCATCGACAGGGTGTCGCGAACGGCAGGGTCGTCGTCGACCACGAAGATTTCACCGCGAGAGCTTTGTTCGGCCATGTGCCACATCCAGTTGGCATGAAGGACTCGCGTCCGCGCCAACTGTTATGGCGTTCGGCGCGGATTCGGCCCACCCGTATTTGTACGGGACATGGACTTAACGCACAAGTAGCGGCAGGGTGCCTAATTGCGGGGTACGGAGAATATCCATGCTAAATTTCGCTGGCACACCCCCGCTCATCGCGATGCTTGAGACCGACAGCCGTCGGTTGATCGCTGCCGATCTTCGCTCCCTGATCACACGGATCGAGAGCAGCATGCGCCTGATCGACGCAGCCATGATGGAAGCTGGCCTGTTGGAAATGGGCCTGGCGCACGACGATCATGGCGATCCGGCCGGTTCCGCCGACATTTTCGTGCTCGACGACGTCACGCCGCGCTATGCGACGGCGAGCGCCGCCCTCAACGCCTGCCGGGCGGGCCTTGGCCACGCCCTGCAATGCCTCTCTGAATCCGGCACCCCGGCATAGACCGCGATCAGCGCGGCGCAGGGCCGCATGCCATCGCATGGCAGCTCCGCAAACCTTACGCGCGGTGCCGTTCCACGATCGCGTCGGTGGCAACACCACCCCAGGTGTGGATCGCCGGAAGGCCCATCGCGGTCTTGCCGAGATTGGCGAGGCTGATGCGCAAGGCCGCAAGGTCGAGCGGCTTCGGCAGGCTCTGGAGCTCGATCCCGACGGACCGGGCGAAGCTGCGGGCGGCGCTGCGGCGCTTGCCGTCCATGCCGCTGATGACGATCACCGCGCCACCGAACTTCGCCGCCGCCATCTCGCGCAGCACGTCGATGCCGTCGCCATCCTCCAGCACGAGATCGAGCGTCACGCAGTCGAAGCGCGCGGCGCGGAGCTTCTCGATCGCATCCGCCACTGACGGCGCCACGGTGACTTCGTGGCCGGCCTGCTTGGCGGCGACCGTGATCAGGCTGCGCTGCGTGGCGTCGTCATCGACCACAAGGAGCTGAAGCGCACGCCGCTCGGCGCCGTCGGGCAGGTTTGAGGGGATGGGGGAAAGAGAACTTCTGGGCATTTCAGTATCCTGAGATTGGGACCAACAATGGATACACGCTTCGCGCTTAGGCCACGTAAAGTTCCTGGCGCCAATTCATTCGGATGTTTTCAGAAAATGTGAAGCAACGGGCCGGAAAAGACGGCGACGGATGCGGGCGGATCACGCCGCTTCGTCGCGGCCGCCGGCTGCGCCGCGCTTCTTCCTGTTCTTGCCGCGCAGGAACTGAATGTCCATCTCGGCGCCGTTGACGCGGACCAGCTCGCAGCGGCGGTAGGCGAGGCCCGTGGACGACAACAGCAGGAAGAACTCCTTCAGGTTCAACCCCTGGATCGAGCCTTCCACCGTGAGGATGGCGTCGGTATCGGAGATCGCGTTGAGCTTGCAGTCGCGGCGCCAGGTGCCGTCGATGGCCATGATGCAGACATCGTAGCCGCGACTGAAAGTCACGCGTTCCGTACCCTTGCCATCCTCGGCCATGTCTATCGTCCTGCCATGGCCGCCAGGCGCGGCGCTGCGCCGGCGAGAGCCGGCTTGGCGGCTGCGGCACGCGGATCGTTCGGCTTGTAGAGGCCGCGCCGCTCCGGAATCGGCCGGAACGTATCGGTCAGGCCGACGACGGTTTCGGCCGCACCCAACACCAGGAAGCCGTCGGGCTCGATCTGGCGCGCCAGCCGGTTGAAGATGTTGATCTTGGTGTCCTGATCGAAATAGATCAGCACGTTGCGGCAGAAGATGACGTCGAAGGTGCCGAGCTGCGCGAAATCGTGCAGCAGGTTGAGCTGCCGGTGCTGGATCATCGCCCGCAGTTCGGGATTGACCTGCCAGGTCTCGCCGGTCTGCTTGAAATATTTCATCAGCATCTGGATCGGCAGGCCGCGCTGCACCTCGAACTGGCTGTAGATTCCGGCCTTGGCCTTCTCCAGCACCTCCTGCGACAGATCGGTCGCGATGATCTCGATGCGCCAGCCGGTAAGGGCCGCGCCCATCTCCTTCAGGCACATCGCCAGCGAATAGGGCTCCTGCCCGGTCGAGCCGGCGGCGCACCAGATCCGTATGCTGCGGCGGGCGGCCCGCGCCTTGATGATCTCGGGCATGATGGTGTCGCGGAAATGATCGAACGGGACCTTGTCGCGGAAGAAGAAGGTCTCGTTGGTGGTCATGGCTTCGACCACGTCGGTGATCACCGTGCGCGAGCCGCCCTGCAGCTTCTGCACGAGTTCGCCGATGCCGGAGAGTCCGGCCTTGCGGGCCAGCGGCAGCAGGCGGCTTTCGATCAGATATTGCTTGTCTGCGGAAAGATCGAGACCGGAATTGTCCTTTAGGAATTTACGCAGATACTCATACTCGGTCGGGGTCACGGATGGCCTCTTCGAAGCTGTACTGGAACACTCTGGCCTAAATACGCGGGCCAGACACACTCAGACCATGGCTTGTCCGACCGGGATCAAACCAACTTCAGCGAACTTGTCGGCGATGATGTCTTTGTCGAAAGGCTTCATGATGTACTCGTTGGCGCCGCCGCTGAGCGCCTGGGCAATATGAGCCACATTGTTCTCGGTGGTGCAGAACACCACTTTGGGCTGGTCGCCGCCGGGCAGGCGGCGCATGTGGCCCATGAATTCGAAGCCGTCCATGACCGGCATATTCCAGTCGAGCAGCACCGCGTCGGGCAGCTGCCGCTGACAGATCTCGAGCGCCTTCGAGCCGTCCTCGGCTTCGGTGACTTGGAATTCCAGGCCTTCCAGGATCCGGCGCGCGATCTTGCGAACGACGCTGGAATCATCGACCACCAAACATGTCTTCATTTTGGTTCTCCGGCTTCGATGTTTCGTTGGCTCACGCAGCCATCTGCACTTTGGTTTCGAGCTCGAGGACGCGATCGACGTCGAGGACGACC
>NZ_AJQF01000522.1:0-19999 GCF_000261705.1 Bradyrhizobium genomosp. III
GTCAATCCGCCGCACCAGATATGTGCATGCCCTAGCGCGCACGCGGGGACCCATAACCACAGGGAGAAGTTTGGCGAAGACTGGCAGTGAAGAGGCCCTTCCGTGGGACTCACAGCGGCTGTCACAGATAGATCACGCGGTATGGGTCCCTGCGTTCGCAGGGACGACAGTCACTTCTCCGCCAGCGGGTGCAGGTCGCGCACGAGGCTCTTCAGCCGCTCCTCCACCACATGGGTGTAGATCTGCGTCGTCGAGATGTCGGTGTGGCCGAGCAGGGTCTGCACGATGCGCAAATCGGCACCATTGTGCAGGAGGTGGCTGGCAAAGGCATGGCGCAGCACGTGCGGGGAGACCAGCCGCGCCTGCAGCCCCGAGGCGACCGCGAGCTCCTTGAGGTCGCGGGCAAAATGCTGGCGCGTCAGATGTCCGCTCTCGCCGAACGAGGGGAACAGCCACTTGGAGGCGGCGAGGCTGTCCTTCTTCTTCTCCGTCTTCGCAGCTTCCGTCGCCGCGAGATAATCCGCCATCGCCTGGCGCGAGGCCTCGTTGAGCGGCACCAGGCGCTCCTTGTTGCCCTTGCCGCGCACCACGATCATGCGGGCGTCGCGCTTGGCCGCCGAGCGCGGCAGCGCCACCAGCTCGGAGACGCGCAGGCCGGTGGCGTAGAGCACCTCGAGCAGGCAATACAGCCGCAAGGCGCGCAGCCGCTTCGACGGCGAGGCATCTTGCGCCTCGCTCAATTCCTTGGCGCGGCGGAGCATGCGATCGACATCGGCGATCGACAGCACCTTCGGCAGGCCGCGGCCGCGCTTGGGGCCGGACAGGATCGCGGCGGGATCCTCAGCTCGGATGCGTTCGTTCAGCAGGAAGCGATAGAGATGCCGCATCGCCGACAGCCGCCGCGCGACGCTGGTGGATTTGAAGCCGCGGGCATCGAGATCGGCGAGATAGTCGCGCAAATTTTGCGTCTCGGCGTCGGCAAAGCTGTGCCCGACGCGGCCCAAAAATTCCGAGAAATCGGTGAGGTCGCGGCGATAGGCGTCGAGCGTGTTGGGCCCGGCGCCCTGTTCCGCCGCGAGCATGTCGAGGAACAGGCCGGTGAGCTTGGCATCTGAGGGCTTGGTGCGCATGCCCGGGAGGCTAGCTCCTATTTCTTGAGAAACTCACCAGCAATGGCGAGCGGGCCCGAACGCTCTCTTCGAAATTCTAGGCCATTTCGCTGATCGCCGTCGCCTGCGACCAGACCACCATCCAACGCCCCTCGCGGTGCTCGTAAGTGTCGGTGTGCCAATAGTCCGCAGGGGCAACGCGGTGGCCAGCAAAAACGATCTCCAGCCTGGCGCGATATCGGATCACGGCGTGATCGTTCTGCTGGCGGACTGCGATCGCGCCGGGTTCCCACATCAGGTACTGGATCTGCCCGCTCTGGATCGCACCCAGATATTCGCCCTTGGAGAGCAGCATGCCGATGGGCGTTATCAACTGAAACTCCGGTGCATGAAGCGGCCCCGCCTGCGCAATGTCTCCCTCGACCAGCGCGCGCAGCCGGGCCCGTTCGGTGTTGCGGATGTGCTCGGCTTGCGGTGAGTCCGTGTCGGTCGCGTGCGTCGTCATTGGTGGTTCTCCAGTTCTGCAAGAGTGGGCGAGGGGGTCCAGCCGTCTACGGCGTGGCGATCAAGCGATGGTCGATCAGGCTTTGGGCGCTGGCCCGGATGCAATCCTCATCAGGCCGTGGTTGCCAGTTCAGCACGCGGTGCGCCTTGGCGGCGCTGACGCTGAGGTCGCGGTCGAGCTCATGCACGATCATGCGGGAGCGCCCGCTGAACGGGGCCAGCGCCCTCACCATCCAGTTCGGCACGTCGCCGCGCGGCAAGCGGGCCGCATAAGCCGGAAACGATGTCGCCAGCACCGCGGCCAAGTCCCTCAACCAGAAAAAACCTCCGCCGACGATGAAGCGCTCTCCGGCGGCATCAGGACAGGTCATCGCGCGGATATGGGCGTCGGCCACATCGCGCACATCCGCGACCGCAAAGCCAAAGCGCGGCACACGCTTCAACTTGCCGCTCATCATTTGCTGGATCAGTCTGACGGACGTGCCGTATTGCGGGCCGAGCAGCGGTCCGAAGATCATGCCGGGATTGATCACGCACAGATCGAGCCCGCTGTTCCGCGCAAAGCTCCACGCGGCCTGCTCGGCCAGGGTTTTCGATTTGTAGTAGGGCGTCGCCCGCGCGCTGGTCGGATCGGTCCAATCGTTCTCGGTGTAGGGAGGCTGGCCGCTACCGTGATTGGTGGCGGCGATCGAGGATGTCAGCACCACGCGTGCCACGCCGGCGTCATGGGCCGCGCGCAACACGCGTAGTGCACCGTCGCGCGCGGTCTGGATCAGCTCGTCTGCGTTGTCAGGCAATCCCGCCGGAAATGGCGAGGCCGTGTGAATGACATAGCGACAGCCCCTCAGAGCGTCGTCCCATCCGTCGTCGGAGCAAAGATCCGCCCGGGCAAAACTGAGCGCACCGGCGGCAGGCGCGGTCGCGCAAATCTGGCTCCGGATCCGGTTGCAGGCGTGCAGACTGCGGACGGTCCCGCGCACGCGATAGCCGCTCGCCAGCAGCTGGCTGGCGACATGGCCGCCGAGAAATCCGCCGACGCCGGTCACCAGGACCGTGGCGGTCGGTTGAGGAAGTTGAGAATCCATTTGATTTTTCAAGATCTTGAACTCCGATCAAGTCGAATTGGACAATTAGACTGTAGTTGTCTAATCGTCTTTTGACGAATTGGACCCGAACTGTCAATATGTCTCGATGAAAGACAGCGATCACAAGGCCGGAGCAATTCTCGAGGCGGCATTGCCGGTGTTCGTCCGCCACGGCTTCCGCAAGACGTCGATGGCCGACATCGCGCGGGCGGCCGGCATCTCGCGCGCGGCGCTCTATTTGAGCTTTGGCAGCAAGGAGGAATTGTTTCGGGCCGGGTCGGAGCGGGCGCATGCCAAGACGATGCGCAGCGTCGAAGCCGCGCTCGCCGGCGACGGCGACGTGTTCAGCCGGATCGAGCTGGCGATTGCAGCGTTCCAGCGCGATTTGATCGTGCCGTTCGCCGGCAGCGCGGACGCGGCAGAGCTGTTCGACGCCAATATGACGCTGGCCAAGGACATCACGCTGGCCGCGCGCGCCCGGTTGGTGGCTTTGCTTGCTCGCGCACTGGCCGATGCGCAAGCGCGGAATGCGATCACCCTGGACGCTTTGAAGGCCTCGCCGACAGACCTCGCCGGCATCATCGTGGCGGCGATGGAAGGGATCAAGGAGGCGCAGGCCGCGGGCCAGAATCTTCTCGAAGATACGCAGCTATTCTTGCGCCTGCTGCGCCTCGCTTTGACGCGAAGTTCGCAGGGCGCCTGACGCGTGCAACCAGCGTCTATTTCTTGAGAAACTTGTCCGGCGGGATCGTCACCGTCATTTCCCGCGACTTGGGACTGACGAAATTGGCCAGTGCGAAGACCACGCCATAGACGATGCCGGCGATCACGGCGACGACCGTCAGGAAGCGGAACAGGCTGGGCATCGTTCTGGGGTCTCTGCAGGGGACTGGCGGGCAAATTAACCAATGAAATCATCCAACATGTTCGCCGTTTCGTGGCAAGAGTCCACTGGCGAGGCCCCCTGCGGGGTCGTATAGGTGGCCAAAGCATGCCGCCTTTGGCGGCAGATCGAGCGAGATCCAGAGCGAGATCCAGAGCAATATCCATGTCCGACGCCGCGTTGCCGATACCAGCTTCGCCCGAAGCCGACATCCTGTCGGCGCTCGGGGCGCGCTCGATCGTGCTCGTCGGCATGATGGGGGTGGGCAAATCCACCATCGGCCGCCGCATGGCGACCCGGCTGAAGCTTCCCTTCGTCGACGCCGACACCGAGATCGAGACCTCGGCCCAGATGACCATCCCGGAGATCTTCGAGCGCCACGGCGAGCAATATTTCCGCGACGGCGAGGCCAGGGTGATCGCGCGGCTGCTCGACAGCGGGCCGGTGGTGCTGGCGACCGGCGGCGGCGCATTCATGCGCGAGGAGACGCGCGCGCGCATCGCGGCGAAGGCGGTGTCGATCTGGCTCAAGGCGGACCACGACGTCATCATGCGCCGCGTGCGGCGCCGTGCCGACCGCCCGCTGCTCCAGACCGCCGACCCCGAGGGAACCGTGACGCGCCTGCTCACCGAGCGCGAGCCGGTCTACGGCCATGCCGATCTCACCATCGCCTCGCGCGACGTGCCGCACGACAGAATCGTCGAGGAGACCATCGAGGCGCTACGCGCGCATCTCTGTGGTGAGCAAGCCACCCAACCACCTGCCGACGTTGCGAGTGCCATACGATGACTGCGCCGTTGAAACATTCCGATCCCGTCAACGTCGAGGTCGCGCTCGGGAATCGCGCCTATGACATCGTCATCGGCCGCGGGGTGCTGGCCTCGCTCGGCGAACGGGTCGCGGCCTTGCGTCCCGGCGTGCGCACCGCGATCGTGACGGATCGAACCGTTGCAAAACACTGGCTCGAGCCCACCGAGGCTTCGCTTGCCGCCAGCGGCATCCCGACCTCGCGCGTCGTCGTCGAGGAAGGCGAGATCTCCAAGACCTATGCCGGCCTCGAAAAGGTCAGCGAGGCCCTGATCGCCGCCAAGATCGAGCGCAACGATCTCGTCATCGCGCTCGGCGGCGGCGTGGTCGGCGATCTCGCCGGCTTTGCCGCGGCGATCCTGCGCCGCGGCGTCGATTTCGTGCAGGTGCCGACCTCGCTGCTGGCGCAGGTCGATTCATCCGTCGGCGGCAAGACCGGCATCAACTCGCCGCAGGGCAAGAATTTGCTCGGCGCGTTCCACCAGCCGGTGCTGGTGGTCGCCGACACCGCCGTGCTCGACACGCTGTCGCCGCGGCAGTTCCGCGCCGGCTATGCCGAGGTCGCCAAATACGGCGTGCTCGGCGACGAAGCCTTCTTCACCTGGCTGGAGAAGAACCATTCCGACATCTTCAAGGGCGGCTCGGCGCGCGAGCATGCGATCGCGACCTCCTGCCGCGCCAAGGCCGGAATCGTCTCCCGCGACGAGCGCGAGACCGGCGAGCGCGCGCTGCTCAATCTCGGCCATACCTTCGGTCACGCGCTGGAAGCTGCGACCGGCTTCTCCGACCGCCTGTTCCACGGCGAAGGCGTTGCCATCGGCATGACGCTGGCGGCGCAGTTCTCGGCAAAGCTCGGCATGATCGGCGAAGCCGATGCGTCGCGCGTCGAGCGGCATCTGATCGAAGCCGGCCTGCCGACGCGCCTGCAGGACATCGCGGGCTTTGCGCAGGAAGGGCTTGCCGATGCCGACGCGCTGATGGCCTTGATGGCGCAGGACAAGAAGGTCACGCGCGGCAAGCTCACCTTCATCCTGCTGGAGGCCGTCGGGCGCGCGGTGATCGCGAAGGATGTCGAGCCGGCCCCGGTGCGGGACTTCCTGAAGGACAAGCTCGCCCTCAGGGCGTGATACTTGCTGTCGAGTGATGCATGGACTGGCTCGGATTCACCATCGTCGTCCTCTGCCTCCTGGTCTCGGCGTTCTTCGCCGCGAGCGAGACCGCGCTGACCGGCGCCTCGCGCGCCAGCATGCTCCGCCTCTCCAAGCAGGGTAATCACGACGCCGATGTCGTCTCCGATCTGCTCGACATGCGCGAGCGCCTGATCGGGGCGCTGCTGCTCGGCAACAACATCGCCAATATCGGCTCCTCGGCGATCGCCACCGCCATCTTCACGGCCTGGTTCGGCGATGTCGGCGTGCTCTATGCGACCGGCGTGATGACCGCGCTGGTCGTGATCTTCGCGGAGGTGCTGCCCAAGACCATCGCGATCAATGCGCCCGACCGCGTCGCGCTTGCGGTCGCGCGCCCGATGCGGCTGACGATGTACGTGCTGGGGCCGCTGCTGCGCATCGTCGAGGTCATCGTGCGCCTGCTCATGCGCCTGTTCGGCCTCGCCGGCGAGCACCAGGCGATCCTGTCGCCGACCGAGCGCCTGCGCGGCGCGGTCGACCTGTTGCACCACGAGGGCAAGTTCGAGAAGCAGGACCGCGACATGCTCGGCGGCCTCTTGGACCTGCGCGAGCTCCAGGTCTCCGACGTCATGATCCATCGCACCGAAATGATGATGATCAACGCCGATTTGCCGCCGGAGGAGCTGGTGCGCGAGGTGCTGGCGACCGAATACACCCGCATCCCGCTCTGGCGCGAGAAGCCGGAGAACATCATCGGCGTGCTCCATGCCAAGGACCTCCTGCGCGCGATCCGTGCTGCGGACGGCGACACCTCGCGCATCGACGTCTCCACCATCGCGCTGCCGCCCTGGTTCGTGCCGGAGATGCGGCCGCTCGCAGAGCAGCTCAAGGCCTTCCGCCGCCGCAAGACCCATTTCGCGCTCGTCGTCGACGAGTATGGCGAAGTCGAAGGTCTGGTGACGCTGGAAGACATTTTGGAGGAGATCGTCGGCGACATCTCCGACGAGCACGACGTCGTGGTCGCGGGCGTGCGCGCCCAGCCGGACGGCTCGGTCGTGGTCGACGGCTCGGTGCCGATCCGCGATCTCAACCGCGCCATGGACTGGCACCTGCCCGATGAAGAGGCAACCACCGTCGCCGGCCTCGTCATCCACGAGGCGCGCTCGATCCCCGACCGCGGCCAGAGTTTTACGTTCCACGGCTTCCGCTTCCGCGTGCTGCGCCGCGAGCGCAACCGCATCACCGCGCTCCGTATTTCACCGGTGCCGCGCGAGGCGGAGCTGGAAGAGGCGAAGCCGAGACGGGCGGGGACGTCGTTCTAAGCCCCCAGTCATTCCGGGGCGATGCGGAGCATTAATCCGGAATCTCGAGATTCCGGGTTCGGCTCTTCGAGCCGCCCCGGAATGACGAAGCTAGTTTTCCCCCGGCGCCTTCGCCTGGATCGCCAGCGCGTGCACGCTACCGGAGAGTTCCGCGGCCAGCGCCGAATTTATCATGCGGTGGCGCTCGACCCGGCTCTTCCCTTTGAAGGCATCAGACACGATATACACACGGAAGTGCGTCTCACCGCCTGGCCGATGGCCGGCGTGGCCTTCATGCAGATGTGACTCGTCGACGACATCGAGGCTTTCCGGCGTGAAAGCTTCCTGCAACTTGTTGCTGATAGTGTCGCGCATAGCCATGTTGTGCCATCCGGGTGCAGAGATCACACCCGTCAATTGCCGGGGTTCGCAGCTAATTGCAATGTCAAGACTTGAAGGTTTTTGCATTGCGTAGTCAAAGTCAGCCATGCCGATCGATTCATCAAAGTTCTTCGACTCCATCCGCGTCAAGCCGCGGGGCAAGCAGCCGGAAGTGAAGCCGCGCGACACCGCGGTCGGTTGCGAATGGGCCGGGTGCCAGAACAAGGGCGCGCATCGCGCGCCGAAGGGCCGCGAGAACCAGCGCGAGTACTGGCACTTCTGCCTGAACCATGTGCGCGAGTACAACCAGAACTACAATTTCTTCTCCGGCATGAATGCCGATGCCGTCGCGCGCTACCAGAAGGATGCGCTGACCGGCCACCGTCCGACCTGGAAGATGGGCGCCAATGGCGGCAAGAAGGGTGCGGAAGCCGAGATCGACATGGCGGCCGATCCGTTCAGCATGTTCAGCGAGATCAACGGCCGCGCGGGCTGGCGGAAGGGCCCCGAAGCCGCGCCCAAGGCCGAGACGCGCAAGGTGATGAACGCCGAGCGCAAGGCGCTCCAGGTCATGGGGCTCGGCCCCGATTCCACGCTCGCCGACGTCAAGACCAAGTACAAGGCCCTGGTGAAGCAGCACCACCCCGACGCCAACGGCGGCGACCGCTCGACGGAAGATCGCCTGATCGAGATCATCAAGGCGTATAATTATCTGAAGACCGTGGTGCGGGAGGCGTAGGGCCTCGCGGGCGCTGTGTAGGTGCGAGGCACCTCGGCGCCAAACCCTCGGTGTCGTCCCGGACAAGCGGAGCGCAGATCCGGGACCCATAACCCCAGGGAGACGTTTGGCGAAGACTCATAGTGAAATGGTCTTCCCGTGGTCCTCACACCTGTCTCTCACCGATAAATCACGCGGTATGGATCCCTGCTTTCGCATTGCTTTCGCAGGGACGACAGCGGAGTGATTGACTCCGCTGTTGCGCCTCTTTCCGCGCGCTGGTCGCCTACGCCTCCGGCATCGCCCCCACATACGACGAACTCGGCCTGATCAGCCGCCCGGTCCGCCGCTGCTCGAGCGCATGCGCGGTCCAGCCTGCGGCGCGCGCGACCGCGAAGATCGGCGTGAACGCCTGCCTCGGGATCGCCAGCGCATCGAGCAGGATCGCGGTGAAGAACTCGACATTGGTCTCCAGCGGCCGCTCCGGATTTTTCTTGCGCAGCGCGCTGCGGATATAGGCCTCGACCTCGCCGGCGAAGGGCAAATCGGTGCCGTTGGACGCCAGCGCCTCGACTGCGGTCTTGAGCACGTCGGCGCGCGGATCGCGCACGCGGTAGACGCGGTGACCGAAGCCCATCATCCGTTCGCCGCGGGCCAGCGCCGCATCCACCCAGGGCTGGATGCGCTCGCGCGAGCCGATCGCGTCCAGCATCTCCAGCACCGGCTCCGGCGCGCCGCCATGCAGCGGGCCCGTGAGCGCGCAATAGCCCGCAGTCACCGCGGCAAACAGATCGGCTTGCGTCGAGGCCACCACGCGTGCGGTGAAGGTCGAGGCGTTCATGCCGTGGTCGCTGGCGGTGACGAGGTAGGCATCGAGCGCGGTGACCTCGCCGGTTTCAGGCGCGCGCCCGTGCAGCATGCGCAGCGTATCGGCGGCATGGCTGACATTGGGATCGGGTGCGACCGGGTCGAGTCCTTTTGCGCGCCGGACCAGCGCGCCTGCGATCACCGGAAACGCGCCGACGATCGTCGCCTCGTGCTCGAGCCCGTGCTCGGCGCGAAGTCCTGCGACCGCCGCGCGAAACCCGTCGATGACGCCCATGCCGCGCGTTGCCGGCAGCAGGTCCGGCAGGCGAGCGAAGGCGCGCTCGCGCGCAAGGCCGAGGCTCGCCCGCACATTGGCTTCGGTGAGGGTGGTCTTGCTGGCGCCGTTCCAGAGCCGGGCGGTGACGCCCTCGAAGCTCGACTGGCTCGCCAGTCGACCGACATGCTCGCCGGCGATGATCAGTTCGCCGCGCTCGCCGTCGACATGGCTCAGCACGGTCTCGGCCGCGGGAACGCCGTCCAGCCCGATCTGGCTTTTGGTGAGGTGGATGTTCATGGCCCAAATCTCCCTTTGCGTTGTACCAAGGGAAATTCGGGCCTCTCGACAGATTGATCAATCTTGATTACATAAATCAATATGAAAAATTCCGAGGGGCTCTATCTCTCCGCCCGGGAAGCCGCCGCCGAGCTCGCGATCTCGCCGGCCACGCTCTACGCCTATGTCAGCCGCGGCCTGATCCGCTCCGAGCCGACGCCGGACTCGCGCAAAAACCGCTACCGCGCCGAGGACGTTCGCGCACTGAAGGAGCGCCGGGTGCCGTCCCCGGAGCCGCGCGGCCTGCGCAGCTTCGACGCCGACCTGCCTGTCATGGACACGGAGATCTCGACCATCACCGAAGAGGGCGCGATCTATCGGGGCGTCAATTGCGTCGATCTCGCCGAGAACGACACGCTGGAGCACACCGCGACGCTGCTGTGGGATGTCTCCGAGGTCGACCCGTTCGCTCCGGACAATCAGCCCGCGCTCTCCGAAGAGATGCGCACGATCGCAGAAGCTGCACGCCGGGCCGCGCCGATCGACCGCGCCATCGCCGTGCTCGCGCTGGCCGCGAGCGTCGATCCTCGTGCGTTCACCCGTGCGCCCGACGGTCGCGCCATGGTCGGCGGACGGATCGTCCGGCTGCTGGTCGCGACCATGCTCAATGCCGAACCCTCGGCCGAGCCGCTGCATCAGCAGATCGCAAAAGCCTGGGCGGCGGACAACAAGCACGCGCCCGATCTGATCCGCCGCGCGTTGGTGCTGCTTGCCGACCACGAGCTGAACGCCTCGACCTTCACCGCGCGCTGCGCGGCTTCGACCGGCCTCAACCTCTATGATGCCGTGATCGCCGGTCTCGCCTCGTTGAAGGGGCCGAAGCACGGCGGCGCGAGCGTGCTGGCCTCGCAGCTCGTCAAGACGCTGATCGATCGAGACGTCGCCCCGATGGTGCGCGAGCGCGTCGCGCTCGGCGAACGTTTTGCCGGCTTCGGCCATGGCGTCTACAAGCGCGGCGATCCCCGCGCGCAATCGCTGCTGAATGCGCTCTCCCGCGCCGGCGCGCCGCGAAAATTCACGCGCGAGGTGCCGGAGCGGATCGCGGAGGCGACCGGCGAATTCGTCAATATCGACTATGCCCTCGCGGTGCTCGTGCACGCGCTGCGCCTGCCCGCCGGCAGCGAGCTCGCTCTGTTCGCCATGGCCCGCAGCGTCGGCTGGATCGCGCACGCCAGCGAGCAATTGCAGTTCGGCAAGCTGATCAGGCCGAGGGCGCGGTATGTGGGACCTGCGCCGGGGAGAAGAGTGGGGGCTGCGGGTTAGCGGCACTGCGAGCGCGTCATATTCCGCTGTCGTCCCTGCGAACGCAGGGACCCATAACCCCAGGAAGCAGTTTGGCGAAGACTGGTTGTGGAAGAGTCCTCCCGGGGTACAAGCACCGCCGTCTTATAGATAGATCACGCGGTATGGGTCCCTGCGTGCGCAGGGACGACACTTTTGGTGTGGCGACTTCCTACACCCGCGGCTTCGCTTCCACGACACCGCCGCCGTTCCGCCTCCGATAGATCCACACCGCCAGACCGCCAACGATCGCAACCGCAACCACCGTCACCATCCAGATGTGCTTGCCGACATGCCCGTGGTGATGCAGCCCGGCATATTCGTGCAGGGCCGACACCGCCAGCACGCCCGGCAGCACGTGCGCGGGGGCCCAGACCAGGATCGCCGGGATGTTCACCGCGTAGAATCTTGCCGGCGCCATGCCCAGCGCGCCCGCCGTGACCGGCACGAAGGCCCGGATCGGCGGCACGAAACGGGCGAAGAATACGGCCCAGGTGCCGAAGCGGTGGAAGAAGCTTTCGCTCTCGGCGACCACGCGGGGATAATTGGTCAGCGGCCAGGTGTTGAGGATCTCGCGCTGCTGCCGGTGCCCGATCCAGTAGGCCGAGCCGTCACCGAGCACGGCGCCGACCGCCGCCGCCAGCAGCACCCATTGCAGCTTCAGCTCGCCGCCTGGAACCAGGGCACTGAGCGCCAGAATGATGGTCGAGCCGGGGATCACCGACCCCACCACCGGGACCGCTTCGAGCAGGGCGGCCAGGAACAGGGTCAGATAGGCCAGCCACGGATGGGCCGAGACGAACGAGATGAGGGGATCGAGGAAGGACGTCACGTCGTCTCCAGAGGCGCTGTCATTCCGGGGCGATGCGAAGCATCGAACCCGGAATCTCGAGATTCCGGGTTCGCGCTGTGCGCGCCCCGGAATGACGGCCGTTCGACCCTACATAAGTAAGGGCGTGCGGCGAAAGTGCCATTCGCGTCGACAGGACCGCCCGCCCCGGCGCGAAATTCGAGCGTGATTCGCAAGGCAGCCCTCCAAAAACTGCGTTCCTTGCCTATCTAAATGAAAAGACAATGGAACTTTGATTGTGGCACGGGCTTCTGCCGGCCACTGGTCTCTGATAGGTTGATTTTCAGCACCCAGCCGCAGCCAACGTGCAAATAACTGGTTTCGGGACCGCCCGGGACCTCGGAGGATTGATGACGACCGCCGCCCTGTCCAAAGTTGAGGAAGTTTCCGGTCTGCCCGACATGAAGGTGTCGGTGCGGCAGGTGTTCGGGATCGACAGCGATCTCGAAGTCCCTGCCTATTCCGAAGTCGATCCTCACGTGCCCGAAGTCGATTCCGACTATCGCTTCGACCGCGCCACAACGCTCGCCATTCTCGCCGGCTTCGCCCGCAACCGCCGCGTGATGGTGACCGGCTATCACGGCACCGGCAAATCCACCCATATCGAGCAGGTCGCGGCACGGCTGAACTGGCCCTGCGTCCGCGTCAACCTCGACAGCCACATCAGCCGTATCGACCTCGTCGGCAAGGACTCGATCGTTGTCCGTGACGGCAAGCAGGTCACCGAATTCCGCGATGGCATTTTGCCCTGGGCGCTGCAGAACAACGTCGCGCTGGTGTTCGACGAATACGACGCCGGCCGCCCCGACGTGATGTTCGTGATCCAGCGCGTGCTGGAAGTCTCGGGCCGCCTGACGCTGCTCGACCAGAACAAGGTGATCAAGCCGCATCCGGCGTTCCGGCTTTTCGCCACGGCGAATACGGTTGGCCTCGGCGACACCTCGGGCCTCTATCACGGCACCCAGCAGATCAACCAGGGCCAGATGGACCGCTGGTCGATCGTCACCACGCTGAACTATCTCAGCCATGACGAGGAAGTGGAGATCGTGCTGGCCAAGGCCAAGCATTATCGCACGCAGGAAGGCCGCGACATCGTCAACAAGATGGTGCGCCTCGCCGATCTCACCCGTAACGCTTTCGCCAATGGCGATCTGTCGACGGTGATGAGCCCGCGCACGGTGATCACCTGGGCGGAGAACGCCGACATCTTCGGCGATATCGGCTTCGCGTTCCGCGTCACCTTCCTCAACAAGTGCGACGAGCTCGAACGTCCCCTGGTCGCCGAGTTCTACCAGCGCTGCTTCAACGCAGAGCTGCCGGAATCGGCGGTGAATGTGGCGCTGAGCTGATCTCTCACGGTGTGTCGTCCCGGCGAACGCCGGGACCCATACCGCGTGATGTTTCGATTGAAACGACGCTGATAGTTTCCTGACACGAGAGCGGCCGGTGGTTATGGGTCCCGGCGTTCGCCGGGACGACAGATAGGGTCAGATGACCACCTCCAACTCCAAATTCCGCAGCACCAAGGAAGCGCCGACCGAGCCGTTCAAGCGCTCGGTGGCCTCCTGCCTCAAGGCGATCGCCAAGACGCCGGAGCTGGACGTCAGTTTCGCGGCCGAGCGGCCGGGCCTCGCGCCCGGCAAGGCGCGGCTGCCCGAGCCCGCGCGCAAAATGACCAAGCGTGATGCCGCCATCGTGCGCGGTCACGCCGATTCCATCGCGCTCAAGATCGCCTGTCACGATGCCAAACTGCATCGCAAGCTGATGCCCGGCAATCCGCAGGCGCGCGGCGTGTTCGAGGCGGTGGAGCAGGCGAGGGTGGAGGCGATCGGCGCGCGGCGCATGGCGGGCGTTGCGAAAAACCTCACCGCGATGCTCGACGACCATTTCCACCGCGGCAAGTTCGACGAGATCACCGACCGTGCCGACGCGCCGCTGGCCGACGCGCTGGCGATGCTGGTGCGCGAGCGCCTGACCGGCATGGCGCCGCCGACGGCCGCGAAGAAGATGGTCGATCTCTGGCGTCCCATTCTCGAAGACAAGATCGGCAAGCGGCTCGACCGGCTCGACACCCTGGTCGAGGACCAGACCCGGTTCGGCGACGCCGTGCACGATCTCCTGACCGCGCTCGATATCGGCGACGAGCGCAACGCCGACAGCGAAGACAATGACGAGAACGACGAGAACCAGGACGGCGACAACGACCAGTCCGGCGCCGAAGGCTCGCCCGATTCCGACGCCGCGCAGGAGATGAGCGCCGACCAGGCGCAGGTGAGCTCGGAAGAGATGAGCGAGAGCGCGATGGAAAGCGCGCAGGCCTCGACCTCGGACACGTTCGACGACGGCGAGCTCGGCGACGACGAGACGCCGGGCGAGGCGACGCGTCCGAATTCGCACGGCAAGAACGAGCCGCGCGGGCCGGAATATCACGCCTTCGCGCCGAAATTCGACGAGATCATCGCCGCCGAAGACCTCTGCGACCATGACGAGCTGGAGCGCCTGCGCGCCTATCTCGACAAGCAGCTCGCGCATCTTCAGGGCATCGTCGCCCGCCTCGCGAACCGCCTGCAGCGCCGCCTGATGGCGCAGCAGAACCGCGCCTGGGAGTTCGATCTCGAAGAGGGCATTCTGGACCCCGCGCGCCTGTCGCGCGTCGTCACCGATCCCTATCATCCGCTGTCCTTCATGCACGAGAAGGAGGCGACGTTCCGCGACACCGTGGTGACGCTGCTGCTCGACAATTCGGGCTCCATGCGCGGACGGCCCATTACGGTCGCGGCGACCTGCGCCGACATCCTCGCGCGCACGCTGGAGCGTTGCGGCGTCAAGGTCGAGATTTTGGGATTTACCACGCGTGCTTGGAAAGGTGGCCAGTCCCGCGAAGCGTGGCTTGCCGCCGGCAAGCCGGCCAATCCCGGCCGCCTCAACGATCTCCGCCACATCATCTACAAGTCGGCGGATGCTCCGTGGCGTCGTGCGCGAAAAAATCTCGGCCTGATGATGCGCGAGGGTCTCCTCAAGGAGAACATCGACGGCGAGGCGCTGGACTGGGCGCATAAGCGCCTCCTCGGCCGGCCCGAGCAGCGCAAGATCCTGATGATGATCTCGGACGGTGCGCCGGTTGACGATTCCACGCTGTCGGTCAATCCCGGCAATTATCTCGAGCGGCATCTGCGCCACATCATCGAGGAGATCGAGACCCGCTCGCCGGTCGAGCTGATCGCGATCGGCATCGGCCACGACGTGACGCGCTATTATCGCCGCGCGGTGACGATCGTGGATGCCGAGGAGCTCGGCGGCGCCATCACCGAGAAGCTCGCTGAGCTCTTCAGCGAGACCAACACCGCACCCACCCAGCCGGCCGGTCGCCCGCGACGCAAATTGCATTCGTGAGCACGCATCGATCCCGCCGCAGCTTTATCGGCTTTGCAGCGGCGGGATTTTCCACACTCGCAGTCTCTCGCTTCGCGCTGGCGCAAGCCGCGGCCGAGCCGGCGCCGCGCGCGCTTCAGGTCGAGAACGCCGTCGTCGAGCCGGTCACCGTCGAGGTCAACGCGCGCGCCATTCCCAATTTCGAGCCGCGCGACCGCACGCGCACGCGCTTCGGCTCGCTGGACTATCGCAGCGGCCTGGTGCTGACCTCGCGCTATCGCGGCTTTGGCGGCCTGTCCGGCATTCGGCTCGATGCCAAGGGCGAGGGCTTCCTCGCGGTCTCCGACCAGGGCGGCTGGTTCACCGGTCGCATCCGCTACGCCAATGGCAAGATGACCGGGCTCGACGACGTCGAGGCCGCGCCGCTGCTCGGCGCCGAGGGGCGGCCGATCACGGAAAAGCGCCTGTGGTGGGATTCGGAATCGATCGCGCGCGACGGCAATTTCGTCTATGTCGGGCTCGAGCGCGTCAACCAGATCCTGCGCTACGATTTCTCCAAGGGCGGCACGCGCGCGCGCGGCGAGGTGGTGCCGGTGCCGGCGGGGATCCGCAAGCTGCCCTCCAACAAGGGGCTGGAGGCGCTGGTCGTCGTGCCCAAAGAAAAGGACAAGGGCAAAGACCAGAACATGCCGCTGGCGGGCACCCTGATCGCCTTCTCCGAGCGCGGGCTGGATGCCGACGGCAACCTCACAGCCTTCCTGATCGGCGGTCCCTCGCCCGGCCAGTTCAGCGTGCGCCGCACCGAGAAATACGACATCAGCGATGCCGTGCTGCTGCCCTCCGGCGAGCTTCTGATCCTGGAGCGCAAATTCTCCTGGTTCACCGGCGTCAACATCCGCATCCGCTCGATCCCGCTGAAGTCGATCGCCCCTGGCGCGCTGGTCGACGGCCCCGCGCTGTTCGCCGCCGATCTCGGCCACGAGGTCGACAACATGGAAGGCATCGACGCCCACGTCACGGCCGACGGCGAGACCGTGCTGACGCTGATCTCCGACGACAATTTCTCGATGCTGCAGCGGACCTTGCTGCTGCAATTCACGCTGGCGGAGTAGGCCACTGCTGTCGTCCCGGGGCGCGACGAAGTCGCGAGCCCGGGACCCATACCCACAGGCGTGATTTGACGATGACCCGGAGTGGCAGTTCGTTCGACGACTTTGTCCTGTGGCTATGGATCCCGGATCTGCGCTGACGCTTGTCCGGGATGACAGCGGAATTTGCCGCGTCATCTCGCGACCACATTGCGGGAATGCACGCCGAGGCGAGCCGCCATTCCCCAGCGCGCCTAGCAATCGTCTGTCCGCATACTACACTCTTTTTCCACTGCCCCTCTCATCCCCCGGAACTCCCCCGCATGAGCGTCCTGTTTTCCCCGATCAAGCTGCGCGGCCTGACGTTGAAGAACCGCATCGTGGTGTCGCCGATGTGCCAATATTCGGCCGACGACGGCGTCGCCAATGACTGGCACTTCACCCACATCAACAATCTCAGCCTGTCGGGCGCGGCGATGTTCTGCATCGAGGCGACCCATGTCGAGGCGATCGGCCGCATCACGCCGGGCTGCCTCGGGCTCTACAGCGATGCCGCCGGGGCCGCGCTGAAGCAGGTGCTGACCTCGGTGCGCAAGCATTCCTCCACCGCGATCGCGATGCAGCTCGCCCATGCGGGCCGGAAAGCGTCGAGCGCGCGGCCCTGGGACGGCGGCCAGCTGATCCCGGTGGAGCAGGGCGGCTGGCAGACGGTGGCGCCATCGGCGCTGCCGCACAAGGAAGGCGAAGCCGCGCCGCTCGCGCTGGACGCAGCGGGCCTCAAGCGCATCCGCGAGGCCTTCGTCGATGCAGCTCGCCGCGCCGAGCGCATCGGCATCGACGCCATCGAGCTGCACGGCGCGCACGGCTATCTCTTGCATCAGTTCCTGTCGCCGATCTCCAACAGGCGCACCGACGAATATGGCGGGTCTTTGCAGAACCGCATGCGCTTTCCGCTCGAGATCTTTGATGCGGTGCGCGCCGTCTTCCCGCACGACAAGCCGGTCGGCATGCGGGTGTCGTCGACCGACTGGGTCGAGGGCGGCTGGGATCTGGCGCAGACGATCGAGTTCGCCAACGCGCTGAAGGCGCGCGGCGTCGACTGGATCGATGCCTCCTCCGGCGGCGTCTCGCCGCTGCAGAAGATCCCGCTCGGCCCCGGCTATCAGGTGCAGTTCGCGGAGGCGATCAGGCGCGAGACCGGACTGCCGACGATCGCCGTCGGCCTGATCACCGACGGCAGGCAGGCCGAAGAGATCGTCGCATCCGGCAAGGCCGACATGGTCGCGCTCGCCCGCGGCATGCTCTACGACCCGCGCTGGGCCTGGCACGCTGCCGCCGATGTCGGCGGCGAGGTCGAAGCCCCGCCGCAATACTGGCGCTCGCAGCCCTCGACGCAGAAGGCGCTGTTCGGCAAGACCACGTTCGGGGCGCGGTAGGGGCCGCGTGCGCGTGCTGCACGTGTGGCGCGATACCCGCGCCACAAACTCTGCTGTCGTCCCTGCGCATGCAGGGACCCATACCGCGTGATCCATCGATGGCGCGCGGTGCCGGTTGACAACTTAACTAAGAGTCTTCGCCTCACCACTTCCTGTGGTTATGGGTCCCTGCGTGCGCAGGGACGACAGCGGAGAATGTCGCGCGGCGCTTTCGCCCACCCCGCATCCGTAAATTCCCCCAGCTTCCACCCTCCGCAAAACTGGCCTAACCTTGCGCGACCCCACTCCTCGCGGAGGCCCGCCATGCGTTTTCGTGTTCGCCAAACCGCCCATGTGTTCGAGCGCGTGGGGCTTGCGATGGCCGGCGCGGCGTGCGGGCTGTTCGTCGGCGCCTATGTGGGATCGGCGATATCAGCGCTCACCACGCAGGGGTTTCTGATGGTGATGATGCTGCTGGGCTTCGTCGGCTTCTATCTCGGCATCGACACGCCGCAATTGCCGTTCGACGAGGCGCATAGCGCGATCGACGCCGCCGAATTCCTCAGCGCCGCCGGCACGCTCTGCGCCACGCTCACCGCGCTCGCCTCCGTCGCCGTCATCGTGCTCCGTCTCGACCCGCACATGGCCTGGACCTGGCTCGCTCTGCTCGGCTGGATCGCCGGCGTCGCCATGCAGATCGTCGGCGGCGCGAAAGCGAGGATGCGGAAGTAGCTTCCTCTTGACCCTCCCCCGCAAGGGGAGGGCAAGCAAGATGTCCCTCAGAACACCACGCCCACCCGCGTGCCGCGCTTCCAGGCGATGCGGCAGCGCTTCTTGGTGTTGACGTGCAGCAGCTCGAATCTGTCGGGGATGTTCACCTGGCCGCCGAGATCGACGCAGGCGCCGCCGGGCGAATAGTCGATCAGCGTGCAGTTGATCACAGGTGCGCGCGGGTCGGTGATGATCTTGGCCTGGCGCGACACCAGCCCGGCAGGCTTCACGCGGGCATATTTACGCGGATACATTGGCACTCTCCTCCAATTCCGCAGGTCTAGCGGTGGATCCTGTGCAGGATGATGCGGATGAGTTGATGCGATCCGGCTAAGGCGGGCGGGAGAATTTTAATGAAAAGTAGCGGCGAAGGAAGAAAGCGGCGGTAGCGGGGTGGGGCCGCCTCAAACTCCGTCGTCGTCCCTGCGAAAGCAGGGACCCATACCGCGTGATGTCTCGGTTGCGCCCGAAAGCAGTCCCGAACAACGAGTCTTCGCCAAACCACTTCCTGTGGTTATGGGTCCCTGCTTTCGCAGGGACGACCGCGGTGATGTTGGCGCACCTGCCTCCACACCCGTTAATGAGAGCGCCGCCCTCCTCACATCTCCGCCGTCTCCATCTCCGCATGCTGCGGCCCCACCGGCATCGGCACCGTCACGTACTCCTTCGGTAAATTCACCGGCCGATAGTCCGGCTCCACGGCCATCCGCTTCAACACGCTCTCATGCACATGCGCGCCTTCGGGGATGGGGCGCGGCTCGCAATCGGGGATGTAGAAGCCGAGAAACACTTTCCGCTCCGGCCACTCCCGGTACTTCGCGCTCTTCGGCAGATATTCCAGAACCCGCCAGCCCGGCGTCATCGAATCGTGCAGCACGCCCGTCTTCCCAGTGTAGGCCGGCTCGACATATTGGAACGGTGAGTTCTTGCGCTGGATGCCCCAGGCGAGCTGCTTGATGGTCGCCGGGTTGAAGTTCAGCCCCGCCTTCTCCGCCTCCGCGATCATCCAGATCAGCGGATATTTCGAGTCCCCGCTTTGCGCCTCCGGATAGCCGCCGCCGACGTCACTGTGCACGCCGGCGAACCACACCTGCAGAATGTCCTGCGGCACCTTCTTCTCGTCGGGGACATACCGGTTGCTCCAGAACTCCTGCGGCTCCCAGTACTTCTTGAGGCGGAACATGCAGCGCCGCTCGTCGATCGCGATCGCCTGCCGGAAGATCTTGACGCTGGGGTTGCGCAACGTGAAGGCGAGCTCCTCCAGGCTCGGCCAGAACAGCCGGTCGGCGCGCGGCACGATCACGCTCGCCACGGTGTCCCACACGCCGATGAAATGGATGGTCGGCCAGCGCGTCGAGGTGATGCGCGCGAACTGGGCGGCGAGATCGAACTCGTCCTTCGGCAGCGGCCCCTGGTCGTCGAAGGCGACGTCCGAGAGATCCTCGAGGTCGTTGCCGCGCCCGGTGCCGGAATATTGCTTGTAGGCGACGAGGCCCGAGCCTGCGAGGTTCGCCTGCTCCGGCCTGATCAGCCCGACCTTGTGGATCAGCCCCGCCAGCACGCGAACCGTGTAGGCCCCGCGCGAAAAGCCGAACAGGTAGATGCGGTCGCCCGGCGCGTAATGCTCGACCAGGAAGCAATAGGCCGACAGCACGTTGTCGTCGAGCCCGTAGCCGGTGGCGAGCCCCAGCACCAGGTTGATATTGGCCTTGAGCCGGTGCCACGTCGTCGGCTCCGTCACCGTGCCGACGCCCGGATCGTAAAACACCATCTGCCGCGGCTGCGTCCTGTCGGTCTTGCGCAGGCAGCGATAGAGCTTCAGGACGTTGGAGATGTTCTCCGAGATCTCGTTGCCGGTGCCGTCACAGCAGATGACGAGGTTTT
>NZ_AJQF01000523.1:0-18606 GCF_000261705.1 Bradyrhizobium genomosp. III
ATCGATGCTCACGATCCGTGAAATCCGCAGTCTGCAGCAGTGTTGCGATGGTCGCCCAGGTTCGTCCGCCGCCGTCGCTGCCCGCGAACAGGCTATTCTTTCTTGTAATTGTCTGCGGTCTGATGGCGCGCTCGACGATGTTGGAGTCGAGCTCGATGCGGCCGTCGAGCAGGAAGCGTTCGAAGATGGCACGGCGCGAGACAGCATAGCGGATCGCCTCGGCCAGTTTGATTTGCCGGAGATCCGCCGCAAGGTCTGCTGCCAGAGATCGAAGAGATCTGCGACGACAGCCGCGGAGGCTTGCTGGCGCGCGGCAACGCGGGCGTCGGGGCTTTGACCGCGCACGGTCTTCTCGACCTGCCAGAGCTTCGCCATCCGCTCGAGCGTCGCCGTTGCCACTTCCGAGCTCCCTGCAACATGCAGCTCATAGAACTTGCGCCGGCTGTGTGACCAGCAGCCGGCCAACGTGATGCCATCATCGCCGCGATCGGATCGCGCGAGCTTGTTATAGGCGGCGTAGCCATCCACTTGGAGGATGCCGCGATAGCCATTGAGATGCCGGACGGCGCATTCGCCGGCGCGGCTAGGTGAACTCGCCTTGCTGGTCCTAGGCGCTACAGCGAAATCTGGCCATCTTAGCGCTCCTGCTGCGGCGAGGGCGGCGGCACCTCGGTCAAAGTGTCGGCGTCGCGGTCGTAAGCGCGTAGTAAACGCTGGCCTGGCCTCGCCGGCGGCGCAGCCGGCGGACGTTGTCGAAGCCCTGCCCCAAGTGGGGCGGCACTGGATCGCCGGCCGCGTGCTCTGCGCAGCGGGTTTCGAGCCACCCTTTGTTGGCATGCAGCCGGCCTTCCGCGCCGCAAATCTCGCAGGTGCAGGCGGAGCGGGCGACGGCCAGGTCAACTGCATGGCCGATCGCGGACTCGGTGGACTTCGAGGCTTCGGTGTCCCAGTCGACGAGCAGGATGCCCATCTTCTGCTTGATGCGGACGAATTCGAAGGTCTCGCCGTCGCGGAGCGCGACTTCGATCCTGCGACAGAGCCGGACCAGGATATCCTGCCACCCTCGCTCGCAGTGCGGGTAGCCGAACGAGCGACTAGGCTCCTCGGCCGTCGTGAGGAACAGACGCGGGTGCCACAGCATGAGGTCGCGGCGCCAATCCATGTCATTACTTCCCCATCTCATTACTCCCGACCTCCAGGCTGGAGGGGCGATATCGACAAGAACATCGTTCGCGCGATCGTACCGCCTGCAGGTGACCTTATGACCGACGACGCGCTGCAGAATGCAGATGTTCTCCAGCCCCGGACCCCTCTCGACGGCCGTGCCCTGGGCATGAGTCTCGCAGCGGATGCCATCCCCCTCCGAGCTCGATCTCGATGGTGAGGTCCGCAGCAGGTGAGCGCGCGCGGAGAATCGCGATGCACATGGCGCAGATGGGCGCGGGCCGCGCCGATACGCCGGTGGAGGGGGCGCCGCTCGATCGAGTTCGACCCGCGTGACCTCGGGATACTCGAGCCCATCACGGAGGCGGCCGCCAGCTACTAACTCGAGCTCTCGGCTCTGGAATAACATCGGCCTGCCCGCACTTCGTGCTCCCGGTGCCGCTGTCCCGATGGTCGCACCATACTCCACGATGTAGAACACCGCAGCGGGAACGTTGGCACCGAGACATCTCACCAATTTGCTCGATCACCTCAACGAGGAGATCAGGCGGCGAACCTATGTCGTGCGAATCCTCCCCAATGCCGAGAGCTGTTTAAGGCTGGTACGGGCGCTGACCGTCGAGCGCCATGAGGCCTGGCTCGAGGACCATCGCCATCTAAACATGGATCTGCCGAAGGAGCACAAGGAGGCGCTACGCCGGCGGCCTGACGATGCTCAGGCCCACCAAGGGGATGCACGCCCCCCTCTCCGCCGCCGTCGCTCGCCAGGGCTACGCTTTTGCGCAAGCGAGCGACGGCGGCTCCGAGGGGATGGCTCGGCCGGATCCCATAATCGATTTTGCTGAACTTGACGCACAGAACTGCCGATCCGGGCCGTCGTCGTGGTGCGGCTGCCGCTGATCGTAAGCGAGCCGAACGCCTTTCGTCTGCGGCCTGAACGTCTTTATTGTCTCCACGGCAAGCGGCCCCGTGGGCCGCTTTTCGTTTTGTGAATGGGCGCGCAGTCTCGTCAGCTTTCAGTAAGCTAGTCCCAATAATTGGTTGTTGGGTTTAGCGGGGGTGGCACGGACATTGCTGTGGTTTCCAGAGCAGTGGGGTGGAGTGTCACCTTCCGCTAAACTCACCAGCAGTGCGGATGCGGCAGGTGCTTCAACTCAGCCCCCCTGGTCGGTCGGCACCGTGTCGCGCCCACTGCTTCTAAATCACGGGCCATTCCCGGTTCTGTAAGTTACGCTCGTTCTGCGAGCGATGACCTCCCGGTCAGCTTCTTCCGCTGCTTTGAGGCTGGCCGTGTGGGGGTTAGCGGCGCGTGGCAGGGACAGCGCTTCCCCTGTGTATGCGTGGGGGTTACTTGAGCGCCGAGTCACGTGACCGCTAACTATCGGCAGTGCGGGCGGGGCAGGGACAGCGTCCGCTCCGGCGCAACCGAACGGCGCCGAGTCTCACCCGCACTGCCTGCGATCTGAGGCTGATCCCCGAGCCCCGCGAGGCTGCAACCCCGGTTCTGGTAGTTGTGCCACGGCTTTTTGCGATGAATGTATCCCACCGTCAGCTTCTTCCGCTGTTTGAGGCTGGCGCGTGGTAGGGAGAGCGCTTTTTCTCCAAGCGGGCGCCGAGCCACGTGGCCGCTAACGTTCCCGCTGTTTAGGTCGCGGCTACCACCTTGAGCGGCCTGTCGACCCGGGACCGGTATGATCCTTTAGGCCATCGATCACCTTGAGCGCCACTTCGAGTTCATCTCGAAGATGCTTCGTAATCCGCAGTCCGCTCGCAAGCTCCTCGCGGCTGATTTCCGCGCCGTGGGCGACTTTTTGTTCTAGGTCGCGTATAGCGTGGTCGATCTTGTGCAGCGAGAACGTGCCAAGCATCATTTGGCTCCGTCCACGATTAAGGGTCGGTCATCCGGCCGCGCGGGTAGGACCCACAACGTAAAAATGCGTCCACTACATGGTTGAGTAAAGCGGGTGGCGTTGGGGGAAAATCTTTTCCCATCTCGCGTCTGAGCGCCTCGAATTCGGCTAAGGTCGAAAGAGGGCACTCCGCCACCGCGTCCATTTTTGAGCAGATAACTTCAACCCGGAATCGCCGAGCGGCCAGCTGCTCTTCAGTTCGCTGTGGCCCGTAGGTGTCTTCTGCCGGGGTATGGCTTGGCCTACGGGCGTAGTCCGTGAATGCTTGGATTGCCGCCCCCACATCGGTCCTAGGCACGGCGGTTACTCCTATGAGCGGAGCCAGCTCGAACAGTTGCGGGCCGAGCGCTTCAATATGACATGCACGCGGGGCGCGGCACCCCACCGGTACTGGTAGGTGCTCTCCAGTTCTTCTCCACCATACAATGGTAGCACCTTGGGGAATTTGAACCTCTCGGGCGTAAAGGTGGCCAGCCCCTGTCTTCGAGGACGGGCTGGCTACCATCGCTTGCGACACCGTTTGGGCGACCCCGCACCCGGACTCGTCGCCCTAAGCCGGTTCCAGCATCTTGATCTCGCTGACATCAACTTCGCGTCGGCGTGCCACGCATCGGGGGCTGCCTGCAAACGAAGCTAGATGGCCGGGCCGTTGCCGACCGGCTTTCCAATCCGGGCGGCCACGTTCGGACTGACCGGCTTCTTCTCCGCGAGGATGTCGTGCAGATGCTGCCTGGAATCCCAGCGCTTCTGCAATCTCGGTCTTAGACTTCCTGATGTACTGTAGAATTTCATCAAGGACGGCGCCCGGATGAGACGGGCAGCGGTTAGGATCGCGCTTAGCCTTCTGCTCTGCCATTGATGCTCTCCAGCATGTCGGAGCCCTCATGGCTTATTCGGTATTCTGCGTTCAGTGGTACTGGTCAAAGTCAACCTTGAATGCATCGCCTCCTTCAAACTCGAATGTGATGCACCACGGGCCATTGATGTGAATCGTGTAGCGCACGGACTTTCCGGCCAGCTTGTGGAAATCGTTGCCTGTCAGCTTCAGTTCGGAACTGTTGACGGCTTCGTTGAGCGTATCGAGACGAACTCCTATAGCGCGACAATCAGGATGAGAGCGCGATGCGCTTGTGCATTCTCTTGTCGACGCAGCCGGTTCGCCGCTAGTGGCGCGGCCATACTGCCTAAGATCACAACTGATCGCCAAGCGCTGGCTACGACCAATCCTGGTAGTTGTGATAGGGGCGTTCGCCGAATATGCATCCCGGTTAGCTTCTTCCGCTGCTTGGGCTGACCATGGTGAAGTTAGCGGTGAGTGGTAGGGACAGCGCTTCCTCGGTTCACGTCAAAGCGCCGAGTCACGTGCAGCTATCTACTGTGGGTCCGAATGGGCGGTGACAATCAACACTCGAAATCTTCGGCAGATCACAGCCCTGCGGTCGCAAGCGCTTGAGGTGCTTGCAGCCAATCAGGCCCGGGCCGCCGATCAGTCTTTGAGCCCGGCAGATCGCCAAGTCGCGACGTTTGATGCCGAGGAGGCTCAGGCAGTGTTGGGCATACTCGATAGCGTGAAACTCAACCTGGGCCGAAGGAGGCAGGCAAGATCGCTGCACGCATACGCGCTCTTCTAGAGGGCGTCTCGTGGGCGCTGGCGTGTTTGGTGCCTGATCATGATTCGGTTCCCCGTCAAACCAAAACTCAGATACTACAGTGGCCTGAACCGAAAGTTGCAGCGCAAAAAAGCGGGTTTATAACGCGGTTGCGCATCGCGCCGCCAATCACCTTAATACCCAGATCGCGAACAATGAGAGCGACACCCAGCAATATATGTTCGCTAACATCGCTTACGATATCGGCGCTTCGACGGATGACGTGCGATCTGCCCTTTCAAACGGCGGGTACAACGGCGTAACATTCATGGGCATTAGCGCAGAGGAGCGGACAGCACTGGCTCGATACAGACGAGAGGGGAGCTGAAGTGTCGCAGAAGTTTGCTAACCGGTGATTGTGATTAAATGCTTTTCAATCCGCTGGAATCGCTTCTCGCTTCTCTTCGAACATATGCCATCGCGCATAGACGCATGAACGATGGTCGCGGCTGTACGCCTGAGGTCATGGGGCGTAAAGGCTACCAGCTCATTGTCTTCCAACAAGCGCCGCACAGCCTGGCTCATACAGTGGCTCGCAAGCACCCCAACGCTTTCGAAGCGACTGGCAACGACGGGTCTGTTGCCTTGGTCCTCTCCCTTCTCTGGCTTGCCGATCTCCAAGGCCGCCTCGATCAACTTGACGGCAGTCGGGAAGAGCGGGACTGTGTGCTCCGCTTTCTTGTTCTTCGTCCGTACAGCGGGAATGATCCAGTGGGGCTTTTCCCCGTGTAGGCCGTGAAGCTCGGAACGCATCATGCTCGCGACTTCGCCCCGGCGCTGGGCTGTCAGCAATACGGACTTTCAGCGCCAAGCGCGTTCCATCCGTGATGCCCGCTTCCTCATCGTTGAGGATCGCAAAGAAGGCTTCAGTTCGTCGAGTGTTAGAACGCGGTCCTTCTCGACTTCCTTGCCACCAACTTTCTTCATGCCGTGCAGGAAATTCTCAGTCAAATCTCGCGGTCGTTCGCATACCCCGCAAATGGTGCGGATATCCGCTTAAGCAATCCCGATGAGCAAGTGCTACCAAATGAGATAGGTTCGACATGTTGCCGGTTGTGGTACTTTCCGAAGCTCTTGGTCGGATCTAGACCACGCAGCGAGCTGCGATCCTGTTTAGACGGAGAGACGTTGAATGACCGCGAGAAGTCCCGAATACGAGAAACGCGAACGGAAGACCCATCCAGAGCCCGAACGGGCCGCCCAGGCTTCAGCCTCTGAAGCGGGAGGCACCACGCACGATGTTGGAGAATCAGCGAGGGCTGCATCAAGCCATTCATTTGCGTCTCCGGAATGGAAAAAATCCCTCGAAGAGACAACAGACCTGTTCGCTGCGGCGTTGAAGGACGGGTCAAAGCTGGCTGCTTCCTCTCTGCACGCTCAGGTCAATCTTCTGAAGAATCTTGCCAATTCCAAAACTCCCTCGGACGTGATGAAGTGCCATCTGGATTTCGCGGAGCAGTTCTGGTCGAAATCGTTCAGCAAAGGCTGAGAGATAAGATCATTTAGAGCGGGCCGTCATCTGCGGCTAGCTGAGCAATTCGCCAAGCGTGAAATAGGGTCGATGGCGCTCTATTACCTCCGAGGTGAACGCACCTTTGGCAAGCCTGACAATCACCCCAGTCCAGCTTCGCTACTTGCTCGACTACCCATGCGAATGCTCCTCCTCGTGAGGCTCAGTGATTCTGAGATGGAGATGGTCGAGCTCGTGATTGCGTAGTTTTCGAGCCTCAATCGCGCACGGCGTGTTGGAGAACGGGTGCGCGTCCGAAGGGAGACGATCGATTAAAAGGCCCGCTTGCCTGCTGTTCAATACGCCAGCGAAATTTCTGTGTGCTTAGCAGGTCGGATGAATGCCGCCATCGCGTACAGGCCGGGCGTGCAAGCGAATGCGCTGGGCCGTGATGGGCAGCACGTTGTCGGGGCAATTTGGCGGCGCGAGCGTGAGCCTGCAGTCCGAAGTTCGGCGGGACCAACTGGGACGGACAGTGCCCCCGTCGGCCATCAGTTTTCAGACCAAAGCGAACACCTTGACCCTGTAGCCCGCCACGAAGCGCCTGCAGAATCTCCGATTCTCGATTCGGCACGACCCTTGCTCGGTCCTGGGCAGCATCACCGAGTCTCCAGATGCGGTAATGTTAGGGGCGGGCTCGTCGCTTCTAGCGCCTGGTCCGCCCCGCCGGTTTGCTGTGAGGCGAGGTGAGTCAGGATGTTCAAGTGGTGGCGCTCATCTTCGCTCGCGCTCGTCGCCGCCGAGTTAGGAACGGAAAGTGCACCCGCAGCTCCGGAGTAGTAGGCGGCGATATCGAGCCGCAAGACCGTGGAACAAACATGCGCACCGGAACAGTAGTGTCGTACAGCGTTGAAAAGGGCTGCGGGTTCATTCGGCCTGACTATGGCGACGGCAAGGATTTGTTCGTGCACATATCGGACCTTCGCGGCTGCGCAGGGGCTGATCTGGTGTCCGGCACGCGCGTGACTTTCGGTATTCGTTTCAATAAACAGCGCTCGAAGTACAGAGCCGTCGAAGTCAGGCTGCGCGCTCCGGGGCATGGCGACCAGTGAATCCGATTGATGGCGACCACCATTTCCGATCGATGACGACCACCTGTTCCGGTCGATGGCGACCAGGGCAACAGGGCTGTGGACGGGCGTGATGAACGCCGTCCCAGTCGTGCAACATCCCGGATCGCCCCTAGGCTAGTCGATTCTGCTATACGAGGCTGATGGCAGCATCAGCTAAGTTCACCAAAACCGCACGACAGCTACGAGCGACCCGGATTGGGAACTTGTCGGATTCCGTCCCCGCAGAACCTAGGCCACCAAACCCGCGCCGAATGGCTCGAGGCCGAGACCTCAATGCTTTGATACTAACTTCTCCAGCCTCATTCCACCGTGACCGATTTTGCAAGATTACGCGGCTGATCCACGTCCGCCCCCCTTGCGACCGCGGTATGGTAAGCCAAGAGCTGGACCGGAATGGCATAGACCAGCGGCGTAAAGCTTGCGACCATTGCCGGCAGCACGATGGTCAGGAGCGTGTCTACCATCGCTTCAGACGCACCCTTCGCATCGGTGATCAGGATGATCTTGCCGCCCCGAGCGGCCACCTCTTGCATGTTAGAGACGGTCTTCTCGAAGACCTCGTCGTAAGGCGCGATCACCACCACAGGCACAGCCTCATCGATCAGTGCGATCGGGCCGTGCTTGAGCTCGCCGGCGGCGTAGCCCTCTGAGTGGATATAGGAAATTTCCTTCAACTTGAGCGCGCCCTCCAAGGCCAAGGGGGCCGATGTGCCACGACCGAGATAGAGTACTGTCCTCGCGCCGGCGATATAACGCGCGAGCTTCTCAATCTGGGGCTCGACCAACAGGGCCGCAGCAATCAATCGCGGCACCTCAATGAGCTCGCGCACGAGCTGCGATTCATCGATTTCAGACAGCTTACGCCGCTCCTTAGCTGCTCTGACGGCAAGCACCCCCAATACCATCAGCTGGCAGATAAATGCCTTGGTGGAAGCGACGCCGATTTCTGGCCCTGCCAGGGTAGGCAAAACGGATTCGCTCTCGCGCGCAATCGTCGACGTCGGTACATTAACCACAGATATCGTATGCAAGCCCTTGCCCTTGGCGTATCGCAAGGCAGCTAATGTGTCAGCGGTTTCGCCCGATTGCGAGATGACTATTGCGAGATCGCCTCGGCGCAAAGGCGCCTCCCTGTAGCGGAATTCAGAGGCTACATCGACGTCGCAAGGCAAACGCGCGAGCCTCTCGAACCAGTATTTGGCGATGTGCCCAGCGTAGCTAGCCGTGCCGCACGCAGTAATTGAAATGCGCTGAATGCAATTAAAGTCGAAGGGCAACGCGAGCGGCAGGGCGACGCGTTTGGCCGCAACATCGAGATAATGCGCCAATGTCTTGCCGGCCACTGTCGGCTGCTCGTGAATTTCTTTGGCCATGAAGTGGCGGTAATTCGCTTTGTCCACAAGGAGCGCTGATACGCCAGATTTTGATGTTTCCCGCTGGACGATAGAGCCGTCTGCACCATAAATCACGCACGTTGCGCGCGTAAGCACGGCCCAGTCGCCGTCTTCAAGGTAGGTGACGGTGTCGGTCAAAGGTGCGAGCGCAATTGCGTCCGAGCCTAGATACACTTCGCCGCGACCATGTCCGATCGCGAGCGGCGAGCCCTTGCAAGCACCGATCAAAAGATCGTCGTTCGCTTTGAAAAGGAATGCCAACGCGAAGGCACCACGCAGTCGCGGCAGTGACGCCTGTACCGCATCCTGCGGCGAGTAGCCATTCTTGAGATAGGAATCGACGAGATGCGCCACTACCTCGGTGTCCGTCTCCGAGTTAAAGCCGGCTCCATTCCGCTCCAACTCGGCTCGCAGCTCGCGGAAATTCTCAATGATCCCGTTATGAACGACCGCGACATTCTCCGTCGCATGCGGATGAGCATTGCTTTCGGTCGGCTTTCCATGAGTCGCCCAGCGGGTGTGACCGATGCCAGCATGCCCCGACGGCGGACAATAGCGCAGCTGCTCCTCAAGGTTCCTCAGCTTACCTTCGGCGCGGCGGCGCTCGATCCGGACTCCTTCGAGAGTTGCGAGGCCCGCGGAATCGTAGCCACGATATTCCAATCGCCTGAGCGACGCGACCAACTTATCAACGACCGGACCACGGCCCAAAATGCCAACAATTCCACACATATCAATCCATGCAGCCCAGCTTCAAGAAGTCTGACGTTCCTCCAACAGGAGCACCGTCGCAAACTTCGTTTGCCCAAAGGTAACAGGTTTAGGTTCGGGATTTTCAGCGGGCGCCGTTATCACCGCCGCATTCTCTGGCCTCATTTAGATCTCCCGGCCATCATCGCTTCGCCCAGCTAGATTCCGCTTTTGGCTGGCCGATCGAAGAAACACTGCGATGCCATCGCCATTGGCGTGACTGCCTGAAGCAGAATCAGATGCGCTAGTGCGCCTGCACGGCGCATCCAAGTCCGCCCAAACAGGCTCGCTCGACGGCCTCACTAACTGTCGCCGGCGCAACAAGCCGCTGCCAAGATGTATCAAATAGTCTCGCTCCATAGATTGAGGGCATTCGAACAGAACGGAAAGCCAATTATCCTACGGTGAAGCAGGTTATCTTGCTTGGCTCACTCTCACCGAGGAGCCATTTCAGGACGCAGTTTGTGTTCTCAGAAGAAGCGAGAAGCGATGCCAGCTTGCCGGGCACGGTCAATATGGCAACAACTGAGTCCTCGCGTCTCACTAATCATTCTCCCGGGCGAGTGACGCTTCGTCTGGGCTTCGCTCCATTTCAGACAGAAAGATGAGATCTGCCCACGTTCCGCATAGTCCCTGCTCATCTCTTTGCGCAGCTGCTCCCGACTTGCTGGAAACACACTTGCGATGAGGGTTTAAGAGACTTTTCATGATTGGACAGAGGCAACTTATGCCCGGTCAAGTTAGAGGACTGGCATCAAAGCTCCATTGTACGAACGTAAGATTTCGATATCGAAACGTTACAAAGTCTATACCAACGTTTGCCTTTCTTTCTCATTCTGTTTTGCATCAGGCCGTCCATTGCCTACCCGCAATTAGCAAAGCGGCGCTGATTATGAGCCGCGAAGGCTACGTCTTCTAGTCGGAAGTCTCACCACGTCACTCTTCCGCGCCATGAGGGACCAAACGGAAAACATACCTGCGCGCGTGGAAAGATAAGGACCCCAGAAATATCGCGAGGAGGCAAAGCGCCCCCGAGCGCGTCTAACAGGGCCTACCATCCATCCCGCCTGCTTGGGATCGTCGCCGTTGCGAGGGTTCGCTCGACTTTCATCTTTGAAGCTCATGCGCCGGCATCATTCAGTCCACCTAAATCAATGTATATGGTGTGTTTTCCTGAGTCCGGTGTATGACTTGGCTTGCCGAGCGTATCCTTTAATTGCGATGGAGCGCGCATCCGCATATCGATCTTTTCGAGAAGCGGCTTCGCAATGATTTCTCAGAGTGCAGCTCTTTCCGGTGCAACTAAGGAAGACCATGACGGTTCGCAACTCAAAGGGGCGTGTCGCTCTCATCACCGGCGTGACCGGTCAGGACGGCGCCTATCTCGCCGAATATTTGCTGTCGCTCGGCTATGTCGTGCACGGCATCAAGCGGCGCTCGTCCTCGTTCAACACCGCGCGCGTCGATCACCTCTATCAGGACCCGCATGTCGGCAACGTTCCGTTCCTGATGCACTATGGCGACATGACGGATTCGACCAATCTGATCCGCCTGGTGCAGCAGATCCGGCCGACCGAGATCTACAATCTCGCAGCTCAAAGCCACGTCGCCGTCAGCTTCGAGAGCCCGGAATACACCGCCAATGCCGACGCCATCGGCGTGCTGCGCCTGTTGGAAGCGATCCGCATCCTCGGCATGGAGAAGGAGACGCGGTTCTACCAGGCCTCGACCTCCGAGCTCTACGGCCTGGTGCAGGAGATCCCGCAGAAGGAGACGACGCCGTTCTATCCGCGCTCGCCCTACGGCGTTGCCAAGCTCTACGGCTACTGGATCACGGTGAACTACCGCGAAGCCTACGGCATGTTCGCGTCGAACGGCATCCTGTTCAACCATGAGAGCCCGATCCGCGGCGAGACCTTCGTGACCCGCAAGATCACCCGCGGCGTCGCGCGTATCGAGGTCGGGCTGGAACAGACGCTCTATCTCGGCAATCTCGAAGCCAAGCGCGACTGGGGCCATGCCAGGGACTATGTCGAGGGCATGCACAAGATCCTGCAGGCCGACAAACCCGACGACTTCGTGCTCGCCACCGGCGAGATGCGCTCGGTGCGCGAGATGGTCGAGCTGTCCTTTGCCCATGTCGGCCGTCGCATCGCCTGGCGCGGCAAGGGCGTCGAGGAGACCGGCGTCGACGAGACGAGCGGCAAGATTGTGGTGAAGATCGATCCGACCTATTTCCGTCCGACCGAGGTCGATCTTCTCGTCGGCGACGCCAGCAAGGCGCGCGAGGTGCTCGGCTGGACGCCGAAGCGCAGCTTTGCCCAGCTCGTCGAGGAGATGATGACGAGCGATCTGGCGGAGACAAAACGTGATGCGGCCAGTGGCAAACGCACCGTTTGAGCTGAGGGGCAAGAGCGTCTACGTCGCCGGCCATCGCGGCATGGTCGGAGCCGCGCTGGTGCGCCGGCTGGCACGGGAGGAGGTGCGGCTCGTCACGGTCGACCGGCGCGAGGTCGATCTCTGCAACCAGGCCGCCGTGTTCGACTGGTTCGCCAGGACGCGGCCGCAAGTGATCTTCCTCGCCGCGGCCAAGGTCGGCGGCATCGTCGCCAACAACACGCTGCGCGCCGAGTTCATCTACGACAACATCGCGATTGCGGCGAACGTGATCCAGGCCGCGCATCAGAACGGCGCCGAGAAGCTAATGTTTCTGGGCTCGTCCTGCATCTATCCGAAGCTGGCGCCGCAGCCGCTGCGCGAGGATTCCGTGCTCACCGGTCCGCTGGAGCCGACCAACGAGCCCTATGCGATCGCCAAGATCGCCGGCATCAAGATGGCGGAGGCCTATCGCAGCCAGTATGGCAGCGACTTCATCAGCGTGATGCCGACCAATCTGTACGGCCCCGGCGACAATTATCACCCCGAGCTGAGCCACGTCGTCGCCGCGCTGATCCGCCGCTTCCACGAGGCGAAGGTTTCGGGAGCGAAGCGCGTCATCGTGTGGGGGCACCGGCACGCCCCGGCGCGAGTTCCTCTATGTCGACGACATGGCGGATGCCTGCGTGCACCTGATGAAGACCTATTCGTCGCCGGAACCGGTCAATATCGGCACCGGCGAGGACATCACCATCGCCGATTTAGCACTGATGGTCGCGGCCGCCGTCGGCTTTCGCGGTGAAATCAGCTTGGATACGTCGCGCCCGGACGGAACGCCGCGCAAGCTGCTGGATGTTAGTCGGCTGTCCAGACTCGGCTGGCGAGCCACCACCTCGCTCACGGAAGGCATTCAGCTGGCATACCGGGTGTTTTGCGCTGAGAGAGACGGACGGCTCCAGAGTGATCTGCTCGTTCTCGACAAGGCAGCCTGCATCACCGGCTAGATCATATCGAGCAATGTTCCGAAGGGGCTGAGCCTTGCGATGATCTGTCAGCCCTCCTTTTTGATCAAGAGAGCACCGATTCTCCTTTGGTCGAGCTTGGGCGTCAGGTCTCCGTGAATACCCGGCGCCGCTTAAACCTGGGGCGGCAGCAGCGGATCTCCGACTGTTAACCGCCGAAAAGATGCGCCCAGTTTGGCACCAAGCACGCGAAGTTCTCGATGTGTAAAGAACCGTGAAGTGGTCCTAAGCTCCTTCGCGCGTCACACTAGCAAACCTAGATGATTTGATGGTCATGCTTTGTTACCTCGGCATCAGCAGCGCTGGTGAAGTCGCGCTCGGCGAGGTTCGCGCGGACGACACCCCCATTACCACGGTGATCGGACGCGATCGCGACATAGACCGCCGGGAGCACGAATAGCGTGATCAGCGTGCCCGCAGACATGCCAGCGGCGAGAACGAGTCCGATCGAGAACCGGCTCGCGGCGCCAGCTCCGGTTGCCGTCAACAAGGGTATGAAGCCCGTGACCATTGCCGCCGTGGTCATCAAGATTGGGCGCAGTCGGACACGCGCCGCCATCTCTATAGCCGAGCGACGGTCAAATCTCTCCTTGAACTGCAGCTCATTGGCGAACTCAACCATTAGGATGCCGTGCTTTGAAATCAACCCGACCAGTGTCAACAGTCCAACCTGGGTGTAGATGTTCATGGTCGCCCAGCCGAGGAACGGCGGAATCAAGGCGCCGACCATTGCCATCGGCACGCTGATCATGATGATGAGCGGATCGCGCAGACTTTCGAACTGCGCCGAAAGCACTAAGAATATGATGATGAGGGCAAATGCGAAGGTAATCGCCAATTGATTACCCTCGTGCACGTACTGGCGGGCGTCGGCCAGGAAGTCGTAACTGAAGCCCGGGGGCAGTTTCTTCGCCTCGGCTTCTAGGAAATCCACGGCCTGTTCGATCGTGACGCCGGGCATCGGCACGGCCTGAAAGGTCGCGCAGTTGAGCTGGTTGTAGTGGGTGAGCGCATTCGGATCGGTCGCAGTCTCGGTGGAGACTACGGTAGACAGCGGAAGCATCGATCCCGTCGCAGTCTTCACATAATAGCTTCCGATTGATTGCGGCACTAGCCGTTCCTCTCGCGGCACCTGCGGGATCACCTCGTAGGAGCGGCCCTGCAGATTGAAGCGGTTGACGTAATTTCCCCCAAGTAAGGTGGCGAGCGCGTTACCGACGATCTGCATGGTGATGCCAAGCTCGTTAGCCTTCGATCGATCAACCTTGATTCGTACCACCGGCTGGTTGAACTCGAGGTCGGAGTCGCTCACCATGAAGAGGCCGCTCTTCTGCGCGGCATCCTTCAACTTTGACATCTGCTCGTGGATGGATTGAAAGCCAAGAGTCGAATTGATCACCATCTGGACTGGTAGGCCACCAGAACCGCCCGGCAGCGGAGGCAAGCTAAAGGCAAACGCGTTGATGCCTTCGATTTTGGATAGCTCGGCCTGAACAAGCGACTTTAGTACAATCGATGATCGCTTGCGTTCGTCCCAAGGCTTGAGCAACATGCCGGCCATGCCACTCTGCTGGCCGCCAATGCCATTGAACACGAAGCTCAAGTCAGTCTCTGGAACTTTTTTCAACGCGCTTTCAAGCTTGGTGCCATAATAGTCGAGGTAGTCGATATTGGCGTATTTCGGCGCCTTAGTTAGCGCGAATATGATACCTTGATCCTCCTCCGGCGCTAGTTCCTTGGAAATATGCATATAGAGAAAGCCGACAAGTCCCAACATGGTCAGCGCAAATAGGCCGGTAATTGGGCGATAGTCGAGCGAACGGTCGAGCTTGCGGCCGTACCATCGTGTTACGGCACTGAACCCGCGGTTCACAAGCCTTGCAAATCGTCCCCCCTTGGCGCGCCTCAGGAAGAGAGAGCACATCATGGGCGACAGCGTCAAAGCGACCACACCGGACACGATCACCGCTCCTGCCAGCGTGAACGCGAATTCGCGGAACAGGCCACCGGTGAGGCCGCCAAGGAATCCGATCGGGGCATATACCGCAGCCAAGGTAATCGTCATGGAGATAACCGGACCGACGATCTCGCGCGCGCCCCTTGTAGCAGCCTGTAGCGGAGCCGCTCCTTCTTCTAAATGGCGATGAATATTCTCCACCACCACGATTGCGTCGTCGACCACGAGGCCGATCGCGAGAACCATCGCAAGGAGCGTCAGGAGGTTGAATGAGAACCCCAGCGCCAGCATCATGCTGCAGACACCAACGAGAGACAACGGAATAGTAACCACAGGAATGATGACGGACCGCAGCGAGGCCAGGAAAAGAAAGATCACGACGACCACAACCACGACGGCCTCAATGAGCGTCTTCTTCACTTCGTCGATCGATGATTGAATAAACTTGGATGAGTCGTAGGCCACTTTCATCTTCAGCGGCGGCGGCAGGTTACGCTCCATTTCAGGAAACAGCGCCCGAACGCCTCGCACTATGTTTAGCGGATTGCCTTCCGGGCTCGCTTGCACGCCGACAAAGACCGCGTGGTCGCCGTTCATCGTGACGGTAGTGTCCGTCATCTGCGCGGCAAGTTCGACTACCGCAATGTCTTCCATGCGCACAAAGCCACCGTCATTCGCCTTGACAATCATACGCTTGAAATCGTCAACACTCCGCAAATCCGTATTTGCTGTGACATCGGAGATAGTGAAATAGCCCTTGGTCTGGCCTGCCGCAGCCTGGAAGTTGTTAGCTGCGATTGCAGCCGAAACTTCAGCCGGCGATATGCCATGCCCAGCCATTTTCGCAGGGTCTAGCCATAGCCGCATCGCAAAACTCTGGCCGCCTAGGATGTCAGCCGCTGAAACGCCGTCGACGGTTGAGATAACCGGTTGCACGACGCGCGTGAGGTAGTCGGTGATCGCACTGGCCGCTAGCTCATCGCTGGAGAAAGCGATATACATGACAGCATTCGTCTGACCGCTCGACTTCGTGACGACTGGATCGTTTGATTCCTTCGGGATCAGGTATTTGACTGAGTTGACCTTGGAGAGCACCTCCGTGAGCGCTTCGTTTGGATTGAAGTTCAGCTTGATGTAAACTAGAATAGTCGAGACACCAAGCATAGACGAGGAACTGATGTAGTCGACGCCTTCGGCGGACGCGACTGCTTGCTCCAGGGGAGTGGTGATGAACCCCTGGATCATGTCGGCCGAGGCGCCAGGATAGGCAGTCGTGATATTGATGACCGTATTGGTTAGCTTCGGATATTGCCGGATCGGCAGTAGGACCGCGGCGCGCAAGCCGATCAGCAAGATCAGGAAACTCACGACGATTGACAATACCGGACGTTTGATGAAAAGCGCGGTAAATGTCATGTCAACTCGTATTCGGGATTGGGATGTAAATCTGCCACCAACTTTAAGGCAATGGTCAGCAATGCGGCGACTGTGCTAGAGCCCCCGCTGTAGAGCTCGTGCCCTTTTTGCGTTTATCGGCGAAAGGCCCGACAAGAATAGTTGATTAGAACGCAACGACTTCTAGCCGGGCATTAGTTCAGGCTTCGCACTTCGACATCGGAATTACAAACGACCTGACCGGTACTCAACTCTACAAAGGTAAGTGAGTGATATAGCATCGGCTGCAAAGCACTATACCAAGGTTTATCGAGTTCGCCGCTGATCACCGTCGCAAGACTTGCGGAGTTGCTAAACACAAATTTTTAGCCCCGCATATTCAGTGCGCGCCCGCTATCGCTTCGCTAACTCGCCGAACAAAGCCGTCTCGGGGCTTGCCCTCTGCTGCCAGTTCGATATGCCTCTCGGAACAGTGCTTTGAGCGTTTCTGTCAGCTCAATAAGCTGCGCTCTGGCTTGTCCACGCCTTGCGCTACCGAGTTGGCAACGCCAATACCACTTTGTCGATCCGACGCGTTGAGCCAACGTAGGCGGCCGTACATAGCGCCGCGGGGAGTCGCAGTGGACTATCGGCGGTTTTGGGCGTGTCACCGTCGATAAGTCAAGATACTGCAATGTGTCAACCGCCTCCAAATGCCTTGGCAGCCGCAATCAGCTTTTGTACGTTGCACTCTCCAGACCGAAAATCATCGAGCGCCGCGGGCAGCCCCTGGTTGATTGCAAGGGCCTGCTGCGCGCTTCCTAGCTGAGATAGCGATTGCGACTACTCATGGCGGGCCCATCCTTTTCACGAACCGTCGGTACGGTGACGATCTCGATCGGGACATTGAGATCAACCACCATGCGACGCACGACTACGCATTGCTGAACATCCTTCTGGCCAAAAAAGCGACGTGGGGCTGCACCATGTTGAACAACTTGCAGACGACAGTCGCCACACCGCGAAAATGTCCGGGCCTGAAAGCGCCGCATAGAGGTTTCGCGAGGTCGCCAGGTCCAACAAAGGTTTCGAAATTGCTCGGATAGACTTCCTGTGCATCGGGCGCGAAGAGGATCGCAACACCAGATCCCGGCACAGTTCTTCATCGCGCAAGAAGTCGCGCAGATAGGTGCTGAGATCTTCATTTGCTCCGAACTGAGTGGGGTTAACGAAGATGCTGACGACGGTCACATCGCATTTTGCTTGGCTCGCTGCGATCAGCGCCAGGTGGCCATCGTGGAGATAGCCCACCGTCGGCACAATCCGGCCCTTTGATTGGCACTGCGGGATTTTGCGAGAGTGCGGCGAAGTTCAGCGACGCTCGTGATAATTTGAGGTGGATGGCGCCCAGTTGGCAATTGCCTCCCCAACGCCTTCGGGAAGCCGATAGGACTCTTGCGGGCCGGGGAACGCGCCACGGCGGACATCCGCTGCCCCGCGCGAAAGCGCATCATGGAACTGCTGAAAGCCTTCCGTATAGGCGGGAACGAATTTGGGGCGATGACCTTCGGTTTGGCCCAGCACGTCATGAAACAGAGCACCTGCTCTGAACAGTCTGGGCCCGAGCCGATTCCGATCGTCGGTATTGTCAAGGAATCGCTTACTCGAGCAGTAAGCTCAGCCGGAGTGCCCTCCAATACCAAAGCGAAACAGCTGGCCTCCTGCAGACGATGAGCATCATCGAGCAAACGCAGCGCTTCATCCACTTTGCGGCCCTGCACTTTGAAGCCGCCCATGACATTAACGCTCTGCGGAACAAGACCGAGATGACCCATCACGGGAATCTCGCAATCGACAATGGCACGCACCATCTCGATTCTTTTGCCACCGCCCTCGAGTCTCGCCGCAGCTGCTCCTCGCTGCAGAAATCCGCCAGCATTTCGTATGGTCTCCTCAACGCTGACGTGGAAGCTAAGAAAGGACATATCGGCGACGAGCAAGGCACGCGGTTTGCTGCGTACGGCGGCTTCGAGGTGATGGTTCATCATCGCAACACTTACTGGAGGCGTGTTTTCGAATCCAAGGCAGACGTTACCCCCGCTGTCACCGACGAGACTGATATCGATGGAAGGATCCGGGATAGGCGCCGCAACCGCGTCGTAGGCAGTCGTCATGACTAGACGCCGGCCGTCCTGCTTCCACCGCTGCAGGAGGGGAATTGTGATGCGGTCGACCGGTTGCTCCGAAACGCGACTCATTTGAACTCAGTTCGATTTTTAGCTGCGAACTGACAAAGCTTTGAACTTCAACCAACTCGCCGCCTATTGCAAAGTTATAGCGATCCCCAGCGCTCGAGTTGATCGAGTATCCCACGCGATCAGCAGTCTGGTTGCTAGGGTCTGTACCTAAATAGCGCCACGTGATTCT
>NZ_AJQF01000524.1:0-16443 GCF_000261705.1 Bradyrhizobium genomosp. III
CTTCGGCTCGGCGGTCGATTAAGTTGACGATGCCCCCTGATGAGCCAGAGCCTCCCTTCTCGAAAAGCCTGATCAGTCTCAAATTGTCTGACGACGGACAATCGTTGCCACTGTCTCAGCCAGGCTGCTGTCATCCGAAAGACGGCAAATCCGGGCGCGGGTCCACCCTTCTTCCCGAGCTCGTCAGCTTCTCGAAAGCCAACCTTCCTAGCATTCAAGCCCGGTCTCTAGATGCCGATGCCGCCCATGCTGAACTAGGGGGCCCGCTAGTGGATCTGCAGGAGATTTTGTTATCAGAAAGGAGAGCTTTATGGATTCCAATCGGATAAGCGGTGCCGGCGCGCAAGGGTCTCCAACGGGTTACGTCCGGACACAGGAGGATCATGATCTATTTAGGCAGGCCGCGAATGAAGCCCGGTCATTATCATCTGCCGGGCCTGTGTCGGCACAGACGCCGATTTGGCGTTCGAGCGCTCCATACGGAAGCTTTTCACGCGATGGCTACTCTTGGAACAACGACGTATGGGGCCCGCACCCTGGGCCTCAGACGATTTCGGTGAGTGCAGCCAACCGGTGGAGCGTGTGGTCGAACCAGCCCAATACTCCTGGCATCAAGAGCTATCCGCACGTGGCTTTCAATATCGGGAAACCGCTCAGCTCAATCAACACTCTGAGCTCGAGCTTCAATCAGGAAGTTCCCACTGGCGGCGCCTGGGATGTCGCCTACGATATCTGGGACAGCTCAGACCGACATGAGATAATGCTCTGGACAAACTACACCGGAAACTCGGACGGGAGCGGCAACGTTAAGCCCATTTCATATCATTATGCCCCTTCCGGTGCGGCGATTCCGGTCTACAGCAATGTCAATGTAGGCGGGGCGACTTGGAACGTGTTTGAAGGCGAAGGCTCCGATGGTCACAAGGTCATCTCATTGCTGCGCACTTCGAAGACCAACAGCGGGACAGTGGACATCAAGAGTATCCTGCAGTGGATCAAGTCGAAGGGGTACTTTGGCGACATAAACGTCGGTAGCGTCCAATACGGCGTCGAGATTACCTCGTCCCCGGGGGGAAAGAACTTCAATTTCAACAACTGGTCCGTGACTTCGAAGTGAAGTCCGCGCGGGCGGTAAGGTGAGCTGCGCTATGCCAATGAGCCACGCTGACTGACGGCCTTGGCTTGCCGCTCACATCCCGACCGCCACGATCCCGGCCTCAACCGAACCTATGCCGAGATGGCAAGCCATTACGGCACGGCCATCTCGCAGCCCGGCCGCGGCGCCCAAAAGATAAGGCAAAGGTCGAAGTTGCGGTGCAAGTCGCGCAGCGATGGATTTTGGCGCGGCTGCGCAACCAACGCTTCTTTTCGTTGGCGTGACCTGCCACTGAGCATTTCCTCCAGAAGGATTCAGAGTCCGCCCCGAAGAAGGACGGACAGATGAAGCGAGCAAGGTTCACGGAAGAGCAGATTATCGCAGTGTCGAAGGCGCATGAGGCCGGGGCGAAGACGGCCGACCTAGCTCGCAAGCACGGGGTCTCCGAAGCGACGATCTACAATTGGAAGGCCAGCTCGCAATGGTTGGCACGCAAGATCGCCGCGATGGGGCATACCGTCCGCATTATTCCGGCTCAATTCGTCAAGCCTTATGTAAAGTCCAACAAAAGTGACATCATCGATGCCGCAGCGATCGCGGAAGCAGTGACGCGACCAACAATGCGCTTCGTCGAAATACGGTCGCCCGAACACATTGACCTGCAAGCGCTGCATCGTGTTCGCGATAGGATGATTTCGCAACGGACGTGCCTCATAAATCAGATGCGCGCTTTTTGCCTTGAATATGGGATCGCTACTCGACTCGGGAAGCGTCCGAGGGAGGGTGTTTCCTCCCTTCGGCCATCACCTTATCCGTTGACCGTCGGCTACTTTTCTGACTCAATCAAGCCGTTTATGGACCGGTCTTAACAACCTCGGGGGCGGCATGGATTCGATCCTTCGCGTTCTGATGCCCTTCTTCGGGCCGAAGAACTATTCTGAGATGCTCTAGAAGAACGCTTTGGCGGATTTCTCGCTGACCTTAGCCTGCTCGTTCCTGGTGAGGTACGATCCTTGGATTAACGGTCTTTTCTTGCGAGTTGAGCATCTGCCCGGCGTCAAGGAATTCGCCACGGCTATTAAAGCTCCTGAGGTGAACGTGGGCGGCTTCGCGCTTGCTTTGCTGGTGCTCATCTTCAGCAGGGTCACCCGATTCCATGATCGGATTTCGGACATATTTAAGATCAGGGCGAGGTTCGACCGCGCTAACATCCTTCTCCCTCTGGCTGTCATGTCGGGTGCGCAGATGTCGGCCCGTCAGGCGGCAAATCTCAAACGCGACCGCCATCCCCTCGTGAGAGCGACGTTCTACAAATACGCGTCCAGCCGAAGCGAACATCCGCTCGTCGACAAGCACGACATCGAAAGCGCATTGGAGGCTTGGCACATATTGGGTTGCCTTGGAGTGGCTCTTCATACTCACAGGCTTCGCGGTCTTATCCGCCTTCGCCAGGGCAGCTTGGTTTCTGATCATTTTTTGGACCGCCTCGATGGCCGCGCTTCTATTTATGCATCTTCGGTATGGATTGCTGGAACGAAGGGCGGATCCCCAGATCCAACAGATAGCCGGGAATGCCGAGGCAAGTGCAGGCAACCGCCAAGCATTCACAGAGGCGGCCATCTGATGTGGTACAAGATCGGGAAGGATATCATCGTCCGGAGCGAAAACGCAGCCAAGCCGGAAACACAGAGTTCGGCCTATCTTAAGAAGCTGATCTCGCGTCTCGAGCCAATTCATTCCAGCTTCGACTTTGGCTGCGGCAAACTGCGTTACGAACGGGCAATAGCCAAAACCACCGGCGAACTTGCGTTGGTGGATTCGGAAGTGCAGCTTTCAAGGGGTCAAATGATCCGCGGTCGTTCGACCACCATCCGCGATTACGTCGGCAAATCAAATCACGTCCACGCCCTCACCGTGGGTCAGTTTGCCTCCCATGACCGGAGATACGACCGCGGCTTCTGCATAAACGTTCTTTCTGTGATCCCATCGGCAAGCGTGAGACTTGGCATCGTTCAACTGATGAGAGCTAAGCTAAAGCCAAACGGCACTTGCTTGTTTGTGACGCTCTATCGCAATTCTGATTTTACAAGGATGCAGAATCTCCCGAATTGTCAACCATACGGCAACGGCTTCCTCATGGACTCGCTTAGGGGCCATTCCTTCTACGGCCTCATCCCGCCGGACGATCTCGCCGGATTGGTTAAGCGTGCAGGCTTCTCGGTCGAGTCGATCGTGCTGGATGAAGGCTCCGCATACCTGTGGGCCCGAACTCCGGACGGGCGACCTGGACCGATCAATTTCGAAATCCGTGAAACTGCGGAGAACTTTCAGATTCGATCTCAGCCAAGCGTGAGCAACCGCAGCTCGGCAAGGTAGACCAGGCCGGCAGAGACGGCGCTTGGATCCTGAGCAGCAGCCGCGGGGGCTCAAGTCACATCGACGACCTGTCCCGCTTAGGTTCGTCTGCTTCCGATAGTCGGCGATCTGCTGTCTGTAGTGGCCGATGCTCGGCGCATCCGGAGCCACGTCGCTCTTCCAATCGACGACCGCGTCGATGGCGCCGGCCTCGTCGAACGCGATCGCGTCAACCTGTCCGGAGAGCAGGACCTTGCCGCCTTCGTGAGTCTGGCTTCCGAACAACGGGAGCTCGGGGGCGAGACGCGGTCGCGGCGTCACGACGTCCGGAAGAGCGAGCGTCCGCAGCACCGTGGCGGTCAGTTCGACGGCGCTGATGCCCATCTTCGGATCCTCCGCCGGTTCGTGCCCCATCTGCCGGATCAGTTCCGCAGCCCGCGTTTCAAGTCCGCCCTGGCGTCGCAGGCTTCTCCGGTCAGCACCTCCTCGATTAGCTTGTGAAGGATGGTGCCACGCGTCGAACTTCTGAGAACGGCAGCAGGCTCCGCAGCGCCGGTTTCCGGAATTTCCCCGCTTTCGATCTTCGCTTCTGGCTCGTCCACCTGATCAAGTTCGCTCCGGCTCGGGCGACGCCAGATCACGGTCTTGCGCACATCGAAGATAGCGGTCGCCTCGGCGGCGAAGGTCTCGCGGGTCTGCCCGTTCTCTAGCGGCGTGACGTTCCTTTCCTTCGCGGTGCCGACGTCGTTCGGGTTGATCGCCGGGAGACCAGCCAGGCCCAAATCGACGAGCTTTGCCCAGCACTTGTCCGACAGGTCGGCGGAGTGCCTAGGCAGGATCAGCAGGTCGCGCGCCCGGGTCGCGGCCACGTACCAGAGGCGTACGCGCTCGCGCCGCTGCTGCTGCCGCGGTGACGGTGTTGCCCCACGGATTGGCCGAGGAGACAATCACGGATTGAGCAGTTGCGGAGGCTGTGCGGACGCCGATCCCGCTGCGGCGATCGAGGCCAGCACGATTCCTAGCGTCAATGCTGACCCGGACAGCCAGCGCTGTTTGAGCAGGATTGAAGTTGACGCCGAAACTCGCGCCGGCACGGCTACTACGTTTGAAATGAAAACGGTGATGACCACGGGCGAAACAAAAAGCCGTCACGCACATTCGCCGTGAGCGGCAGCCGTTCGCCCCGAATGCGGCAGATCTCGATCGGCTTTGCAACGTCTTGGAGCACCCCGCCCCTGCGTCAGTCCATGACCACGACCGGCAGCAAGGTTTCCTGGCTCGCGGGTTGACGCCTCCGACCACCTTCCCAGGTTCGAACGAACGAACCCAATGGCCCAACTGTCGTCGGCTCGCCGCTTACAGTTGCGGGGGCAGCTTCGGCCTTGTCCGTGAGGACGCACCGTATTCCCTTGATACGCCTTTCGGCGCTACCGATAACCAGACTGAAGGCCCCTCATAACCGAGTCAAGCAAGGGGCGTGAATCGAGTGCTGAGTGACACAACATGTGACAGTTTAGCCCGTCCTATTCGTGAGAGTGCGTTTTTCTAGTCCGATTGATGTGGCCGCACATCTGCTCTGACGAGGCGCACAGGATTGCCTTCGGCTTTTCACCGCCTCACGACCCGTACTTTGCAACGCGCTTGAGGGATAAGTTGGGCGAACGGGGGGCGGACGCCCCGCCGGTCAAGGACTGAGCGGCAGCAGCGCGCCGGGCAAGCCGCGGCTCAGGTCGGCTTCGGGGCATGCCGCGGCGAACGCAAGGCGAATGCGGCTCGTGGTCTCGACCACACGGGCAGCGAGTTTCAAGAGACTCCGCCTCGACGGCATTTGCGATGTTCGTTTCGATCTTCTCTAGCAAGATCGACCTGATCTGAGGATCGAGGGGCGACTCCGACGTCGAAAGCCCAGCCAAATGTCCCAGCTCTTTGATGCGGCCGTGATGGCCGGCTCGGGTGCCGTTTACATGTCTCAACCGTTCGCACAGTGTATCGAAGCCGGCTTGTCCGCCTATGATCGCCCTGCCTGTCGTGCTGAGCATGTCCGGTGTTAGCCCTGCGAGGTACTTCACGCTGACCCTGAACCGCGCGTCGCGATCTGCAAGGCAGAACGCCATTGCGACGATGGCGTCGAACAGCGCGGAATTCGAGAGGTCATGGTACTCCGCGGGGAGAAGCTTGCGCGCAGCCTGCTTACGGCTAGGGTCAGGGTGAACGAGACCAACCACGAAGTCGAAGGCTTCTTCGTCGGGAATCTCGACGAGAGATTGCTCGAAATCGCGCAAGTCGACGGTCGGAAGGAGCAGATGCGCCAACAGCTTCAGGCCGAACGGCAGCAATTGCTCCAGCAACTTGCTGGATCGGCGGGAGATGTCCGGCGCGCGGAGGATGAGGCACGGCTGTTCGAAGCCATGTTCGCGCAATTCCAGGCCATCCGCGACTCTGGCCTGACCTGCTTTGGATGCGGCGAGGAATTGGCTGCTTTCGATCGCAAGCTGGCGGAAATCGGCAAAAATATCGAAGACGCCAAGCGGAATCGCGATCCCAAGCTCGTTGCCGATCTGGAGCGCCTAGCCGCGGAGGTCAAGACGGCAAACCGGCTCAAGACCGAGACACAGGATGCGTCGACCCGGGCACACAGCGCGAAAGACAGGGCCGAGGGCGCGTATGAAGACTACATGAAGAACAATCGTGAAGTCCTGGCGGTGGCACGTCGCGCCCGCGCGCGCCAGCTGCTGGACGGATTCCCGCAATCGAGGGAGATGAGCGACTACCGGTCGAAGGTGGCCGAAATGGCGGCTCAGTCCTTGTCGGACCGCATCGCTGGGCTGACGGCGGACCGTGAAAACCGTTCTACCAACCGGCGCTCCACCCTGATGAGGGAAATGACGGGCGCCGTGAACAAGCACGGGCAGGACTTCTATCTCGTGCCGCCGTTCACCGCCGAGGAGGCGACGCCGTCGGCCGTCGAGCAGTGGGCGGTCGCCGAAAAGGACCGATTGGATGGGCATGAATTGGTCCAGTACGCGGAGCAGTGTCGGAACGCTGAGACGGAGATGACCTCGGCATTCCGGGACGACCTTCTCCATCGGCTCGACGATGCCTTCACCGGCATCAAGTCCACCCTGAACGAGCTCAACCGCCACCTGAAGGACCGCCAGTTCCACGGGCGCGACTACTACTCGTTCAAGGCGCTCGAGGCCCCGACCCACGTCGACATGATCGAGCTCGTCGAGGAATCAAGAAAGCCTGAATTCAATCTGCCGCTTTTCGGGGATCGTAGCGAGGATGCGAGTTCTCCGATGATGCGCGCCGTGCGTCAGATCGAGGAGATCCTGTCGAAGCCGGACGCGCGGACCGAGGAAATCGAGGATCCGCGCAAGTATTTCAACTTCGAGCTCTACATCCAGGATGCCGATGGTAAGATCCGCTCGTCGTTGACGAGCCGCGCCGGCACGGGATCCGGCGGCGAGGGCCAGTTGCCGTTCTATATCGCCATCGGCGCCTCATTGGCCGCGACGTACCAGAACCGGCGCACCGGCGAGAGCGGACTGTCGCTCGCCATCTTCGACGAGGCCTTCAATCGCTTGGATACCAAGGCAATTGGCCAGTGCTCTGAATTCATGCGGGACTTGGGTCTCCAGGTCATGCTGGCCACGCCGGACGAGAAGCGGCACGTGTTCATGGAGGTCGTCGAAACGGTCGTCAACGTGAACCGCTTGGGCAACCAGGTCATGATCGACACCGAATACCCGACGGAGATGGCTCGCCAGGCGATTGCTGACGCGGATCCGTATCGCAAGGGCTTTGACGTCTTCAAAGCCGAGTTGATTGCTGCCGAGAAGGCCGGCGCCGTCCCGCAGGACCAGGCCGCGGAATGACCGACGTTCGTACGACGGATGCGGGGGTCCAATTCCTCGAGCGCCTGCTAGAGCGGAGCGAACGCAATCCGGATCGCACCCGGCCGGCGTCCGCGGCTCCGGAGTACGACAGACTTTCGACCGCGCAGCAGATGGGCCGCTTTCATGACCAGATGGCGGCGGCGGAACGGTTCGGCGCGGTCGAGGTGTAGCGGGGCAAGAGAGACCGGGGACATCTGATTGAGAGGGTCCGCGTTCGAGACCCGGAATTGCTCGCCAGACATCTCGGACGTCCGACGGCGCCGGCGATCGCGCAGCGCGTCAGGGAGGAATTGCTCCAGGTCGCGGCGACCGGAGAGCCATGGGTTGCCACCCTGTTGGACGAGATGACGGCCAGGTGGGCCCGCAGCGAGGCAGCCTATCGCCTGACGGCCGGCCAAGCCGATGCTTCGAAGGAGTTCTTCACACTGCTGGCGTCCATCTCGCGGCAGGAGGCTCAAGGACTGGACGCGCGAACCTTCTCTCAAAAGGCGACAAACGACACGAAGGCCTTCGATCGGCACGCTTCGCGACTTGCGGCCGTTCTCGGCGTCCGGATCGGGCAGCCAGGCGCGGCTGCCGACGTGGTCTGGGCGCACATCGGACTGGAGCGCTTCAGTCACCCTGTAAATCTGAGAGGTCCTGTTGTCGTGAAAGGGGCCGGCGAGCGCCTGGTCGATGGCCGCGCGAGGCCCTTCGCCTCAATCCATCCGGAGATGATCTCGCAACTGTCGGTTTTGGAGCGGCCGAAAGCGGTGCTGACGATCGAGAACTACGCAAGCTTCAATCGGCAGGTCCGCGAGATCGAGGACGGCAGCCTGGTCGTGTACACCGGCGGGTTTCCGTCGGCGGGGGTCGTCGAGCTTCTGTCGAAGGTCCTGACGAGCGTGCCGGACGACGTGCCGTTCCTTCACTGGGGTGACGTGGATGCCGGCGGAGTGCGAATTTTCCGGTACCTCGAGGAGAGCCTTCCACGCGGCCCCCGTCCGCACCTGATGAGTGAGGAGTTGGCGAAGCAATCAGGTCATCCGGCCGATGCGGATCCGAGTTTGGCCTCCATCGCAAAGTCAGACAGCGAGATCCGCGCCTTGGCGGAGTGGTTGGCATTCGGGTCAGATGTGCGCCACATGGAGCAAGAGGCGTTGGATCCGGCACCAACTTCTGAGTTCGGTCGCGAAGGTTAGCCGTGTTGGGGAAACTCCTTGTCGGCGGTACTTTGCTCAAAGCACCGCCGCGTCGGCCCGCTTTCGTGCAAAGCTAATCGAAATCTTCTCGACAAGATGTGGTTTGAGATCGTGGGTTGGGACAAATACCGGAATCTCCGGGTCGGGTCGGTTCTTGTCGTGCTTCTTGTTGGCGATCCAGTCCCTCCGCTTAGGAACGCTCTCGAGCCCTACCACGTACATGTCGAACCCATCCTCGGTCAGCCGGAAGCGCAAGAAATTATTGTAGGCGCCGATCCGGAGTGAACTGAAGGCGTCGTTGCGATTCATTCTGAGCAGCAGGCACGTGATGAGCATATTTAGCCCGAACAGTGTGCTCCCGACAAGGAAGCCGACGGGCACCATCTCCATGGCCAGAAGACCGAACCATTTCCAAATCTCCCACCATTCACCGCTCCAAGCGAAGTGCGCGTTGTTGAATGCGATCGCGTAGCGCGCCGCGTAGATCAGAACGAAAGCGTGGGCGGCCGCATGCACGGCGGCAGAGGCCCATATCTTGAATTTCCGGGAAACCTCCTGTTTGAACGTGTAGCCGATCAAGGACGCGCCGAAAATGGCTGCGATCAGCGCGTAGATGTCGGGCTGGTCCCGCAACGAGATCAGCAATGCGAACAGGAAGTAGATGCCGCCCATCAGCAAAGAGAAGTCCCAGTTCGTGAAGGCGAAGAACGCGTTGCGCAACGTGAGCCACCTGCTCGTCGAGAATGATGGATAGGCAGCGGCGGTCGTCTTCTCCGGATGCTCGGGGTCTGGCATCGTACCGAGCTTCAGATCCTCGCGATGGTTGATGAAGTTTACCGAGACATCCTGAGAGAGTTGATGTGTCGGGTGCAGGAAGGCACCTCCCCCGCCGGACGTGACGTACTGGCGGCCGTCTTTGCCCACGTAGCGGCTGTAGTGATGGGTATCGCCTGATAGCAGCACCGGAATGGTATGTCCGCGTCCGGCGTTTATCGCGATGCCGGCGGCATACTCCATGATCTCCCAGGATTTGCGATTGCTATCGGTGTACAGCCAGCCGGGCTCGGCGCTGCACAAGATGATCCTGGAATTCTCTGGCATGGCGGTAGCGATTTGCTTGAAGTAATCAGCCTGTGGCCCGTCCATGTCGTCGGCGAGTTGGATGTCAGTCGCCCAAAGCCACCATGTCTCGGTTAGTCGGACGGCGAAGTAGCTGCGGCGCTGGTAGGAGCGCCACGCGCCGACATGCCACGGCTTCTCTTTGCAGAAAAGCGCGAGGAAGAGGACGAGACCGTCGTACCAATCGTGGTTGCCGGGTATTGCGAGCAGCGGTCTGCCATCGTCGTTCTTCCTGTCTGGATCGGGAGCCGCCCACGCATAGGGTTGCCTTAGCTGATTCGCATAAGCCTCCCGTGTCGCCTTGGGGTAGACTTCATCACCGCCCATGATGAGCGCCTGGCCGCGCGGCAGGAGAGTCTCGCCGATTTTCAGATCCTTACTGGCGAGCAGGCTCGCTACCGCGTAGGTGCTGTCGAAGCCGTCACCGAGGTCGGCGACCCAGTCGATCCATACACCGCCATGCTGGTCCGTCTTGAGGCGTGAACGGAAGTCCTCCGCCCGCTTCGAGTGCTCCTCGGGTGGCACGGTATCGAGAGCGGCGATCACCAATCGCCTGTCCGCGTACTGTCCAAATATGGACGACACAACGACGTTGTTCAGTAACTGGAGCAACAGCACTGGATCGAACCAGTGTGCCATGCCCGGGTAGGTCTTCGTGTCGTTGAGCAGATCGTCTGCCATTTGCAAATCCCAGTTAATTGAAATCACTACGTTTTCTACAGACCACTCGCAGCGCGGGAGTTTCAATAGCTCTACATATGGTTGCAGGGAAAAAACGCAACATTTGCTGGAAATGGCCCCAAAGACCACTATATCTGGACGATAAGTTAAATTTTAGGCATCTGGAACCGGCACAATTACAACCGCTGGGATGCGCGGGTGGGGCTACATGTGGGCTGATAACGAGACCGAACGTGATTTCCTGAACTTCTCTGGCGTTGCGGAGACTGTGGCCGAGATCATTGTCCAAGCGAAGGGCCGCCCGATCTCGATCGGCGTGTCCGGTGCCTGGGGCATCGGCAAGTCGTCGATGATCAAGTTGACCCGCTCCGCAGTAGCTGCCCGCGAGGACAAGAGCGGGAAAAAGGGCCTCGACAAATACGTCTTTGTCGAATTCAACGCGTGGCTCTACCAAGGGTACGACGATGCGCGCGCCGCCCTAATGGACGTCATTGCGGACAAGCTTGCGAACGAGGCCGAAAGCCGCGAGACAGCGCTCGAAAAGGTTGCCGCTCTTGCTAAGCGGGTGAAGTGGCTGCGGGTGGCGAAGCTCGCAACGACGTCGGCGGCTTCGATCTATTTCGGCGTTCCGCCGGTCGGGGCCGCCGGCGAGTTCTTCGAACTCGGCAGAAAGATGTGGAGCGAGGGCTTCGGGAAGAGCGATGCCGATGCGGCGAAGAAGGCCGTCGGCGATGCCGTCAAGGAAGGCGGCGAGCTTCTAAAACCGAAGGAGGAAACGTCTCCTCCGAAGGAAATTCAGGCTCTGCGCGACACGCTCGAGCAAACCCTTGAAGAACTCGGTATCACGCTTGTCGTGTTGATCGACGATCTCGACCGCTGCCTGCCCGAGACAACGATCTCGACGCTCGAAGCCATCCGCCTCTTCCTATTCCTCAAGAACACCGCCTTCGTCATCGCTGCGGACAACGACATGATCAAGCACGCAGTCCGCAAGCACTTCGCGGGCTTCGAAAATGACTTGATGGTAACGAACTACTTCGACAAGCTGATCCAGGTTCCGATCCGCGTGCCGCAACTCGGCACGCAGGAGGTCCGCGCATACATGATGCTGCTATTCGTGGACAACAGCGACCTGCCCGAGCCCGACAAGGAGAAGATTCGCGCCGCCGTGATCCGTCAACTGAAGAGCACTTGGCAGGGCAAGAAGGTGGACCGCGCGTTCGTCAACTCGCTTGACATCGGCTTACCGGGATCGCTGGTCGGGCAACTCGACACTGCCGAGCGGCTGTCTTCGCTCATGACAACGGCGTCCGGAATTGTCGGCAATCCCCGCCTGATCAAGCGCTTCCTGAACGCGCTATCGATCCGCATGACCATCTCCAAGGCGCAGGGTGTGGGCGTGGATGAGGCGGTCCTCGCTAAGCTCCTTCTGTTCGAGCGCATCGGCGACGCCAAAGCCTATGCCGAGCTCGTCAAGAATGTGACGACGGACGCGGAAGGAAAGCCCGCGTTCCTGAAGGACTGGGAGGAGGCAGCGGCCGCCGGTCGCGACCTGGAGACGAAGGATCCGTGGACCGGCGACTTCGTGCGCGAATGGCTGGCGCTTTCGCCGCCGTTGCATGACGTCGATCTCCGCGGGGCTCTTTACGTCAGCCGCGAGCATGCGCCGCTGATCACTCCTGAAGATCGCCTGTCCTCCGACGGCGCCGAACTTCTCGCGGCGATGCTCGAACATCCGGAAATGTCAGCTCGGTTGAGGGACCGCCTGGTCCGGGTGCCCCGGATCGAAACCACAGTGATTATGGATCGACTTCTCGAGCGCGCCCGCAAGGAACAGGAGTGGGGCGCGCCGCAAATACTTACGGCCTGCATTGCGCTCGCCGATGCCGATCCGGTCCAGGGACCGCGTTTGGCGGCGTTCCTCGAGGCGCGCCCTCACCAGCAGATTCAGCCTAGCATCGTGCCGAAGATCAGCGACCGCCCTTGGGCGGCGTCGCTTCTTGAGGTGTGGGGTTCGTCGGGCGACGTTTCTAAACCCGTGAAGAACGCCATCAACAAGACGAGGGCGAATGGGAACGTCGCAGTCTAGCGGGGGCCCGGGCCCGGGCGTCCCGTTGGTGCCGCCTTGGACGCCGGCCGCGCCCCAGGATCCGGTGCCACCTCCTCCGGAGCTTCCCAACGAACAGCCGGATGTACCGCCCGACGGCGCGCCTCCGGACCAAGTGCCCCCGGTTTCTGCTGCACCGCCCGCAGTGCCGCCGCTGCTGCAGCCGTCGCCCATCGCTCCCGAGAAGCGATTCGGCGGCACCCGTGCCAGTCTGGGAGACTTTGCGCGCTCTGGTGACGCGCGTGATCTGAGACGCGGGCTTGGGCACTATATCCGCAACGGGTACGGCGGTTCGAATCCAGCGACCCAGAGGTTTGGTGCCACTGCACAAACCGCTGGTTCGCTCGGCTACACGCTTTACTCGACCGCCTCAGGCGCCGCCGACGCGCCGATCGACGCGGCCGTACTGGCCGGGCGGTCGACGGAAGAGATAGCGACCGCAATCATCGAGGCGGTCAGGCCGGTCGACGGAACTCAGGATGCCGAAGCGGAGCGTGCCGCCATGCACGACGCAATGTCGGAATTGCTGAAGGAGTTTCCGGAAGCCGACCTGCTCAATCTGTCGGACGTCGAACGTGAGTTCGTCATCGAAAAATTCACCGCCATCGATGTCGCCCGGCGCTTCGAACTCGACGTTGGCAAGCACCTTCTCGAACGGGCCCCGACCGCAACGGTCGCAATGTCCCGGTTGAAGCAGATGCGGGCGTACATCGCGGAATCCGTAGCGGCGGCTTTCCGGCGGTTGAGGGACCAGGGGCGAACCCTTACGACGGGACGCGTTGCGAGCGTTGTGCAAGCGGCGCTTCGGGATACGTTCGAGGTATTCGAAGGATACGAAGAATGAGGCTGTTGTGCGCTCCGGCGGACGTCGGCCGCTTCGATGAGGCGGGCACGCTCAGGGTAGTGCTGTACGGCCAGGCAGGCGTCCCTGGTCGAGCGAGCGTAGGCGCCGCTTTACGCGGCGACGTCCGGAAAGAACGGTTTGCTCCCGATAGGCGCGCATGGGATCTCCTTTCCATCTCCAACTCGGTCATGGTGGCGGATGCCGCCGGGCTGCGAACCCAAAGTCCGGATGGATGGACTCGCGAATTCGATCTGGAGATCGCGGTGACCGAACCGGGCTTCTGGAATGGAGTTGCGCCGTTGATCGCCGATGCGCTGGCGTTCTTGACGACCGACAGATGGAGCTTGCGCTTCATCGCGGGCGGAGCGGCAGCTCCCCAGCCGGCGCGTGTGGTCCGGCCGCCGCAGGATTGCGTCGCGCTGTTATCGGGCGGCCTCGACAGTCTGATCGGAACGATTGACCTCGCTGCTGCCGGCACGCTGCCCCTCCTCATCAGTAAGATCGTGCGCGGTGACTCTGAGAAGCAGGAAGAGTTCGCGCATGCGATCGCAGGCGGTCTGAGACACATACAGCTCAACGACAATGCGGTCGTACCAAAACCGAAGGATACCTCGCAGCGCGCCCGTTCGATCATATTTCTCGCCTTCGGAGTTCTCGTCGCGACGGCCCTGGCGCCCTATCAGGAGGGAGCGGCCATTCCCCTATATGTCTGCGAAAACGGGTTCATCGCGATAAATCCACCGCTGACCGGAAGCCGGATCGGAAGCCTGAGCACACGAACGGCGCATCCCCAGTTCCTGGCGTTGTTTCAGGATCTTCTCGACGCCGCTGGCATCCGGGCGGCGCTCTGCACTCCCTACGCCAACAAGACGAAGGGAGAGATGCTGAAGGAATGCAACAATCAGCCGTTGCTGCGCACATTGGCCGTGCGTTCGACGAGTTGCGGTCGATTTCAGAAATTCAAATATAGCCACTGCGGCCGATGCGTACCTTGCCAAGTTCGAAGATCCGCCTTCCTCGCCTGGGGGCAACCGGATCTGACCCAGTACGTCTTTGAAGATATCGGTCGCGACGACGAGCAGCACGCGGGCTTCGACGACGTTCGTTCTGTCGGCATGGCTCTGGCCGCCGCACAAAATGGGGGGTTCGAAGAGTGGCTTGGGAGCGCACTGTCATGGCCGCGAATCGAGAATCGCGAGGCACTGCGGGATATGCTACGTCGGGGGCTCGCCGAACTCGGGCATCTGCATGCGAAATACGGTGTTAAGTGATCGATCTACATGCGCATCTCGACCTCTATCCGGATCCTCAAGCGACGACGAAGGAGTGCGTCGAGCGCAATCTGTTCGTTCTGTCCGTGACGACTACGCCGTCGGCTTGGACCGGGACAGCCGCACTCGCCGAGGGAGCCTCCCGTATTCGCACCGCGCTCGGTCTGCATCCGCAGCTTGCTCACGAACGCCGGAGCGAACTCGCGCTGTTTGAAGATTTGTTGCCGCGAACAAGATACGTCGGCGAGATCGGCCTCGACGGCGGCCCTGAACTGAAGGCAACGTGGGACACGCAGTGTCGGGTGTTCGACAATATCCTGCGAATGTGCGGATCGGCCGGCGGTCGCATCATGACGGTACATAGCCGCCGCGCAGCAGGCCCCGTCCTCGATGCACTGGCCTCGCGGCCCGATTCCGGCATCTCCGTGCTCCATTGGTTTTCGGGATCGCGCCGCGAACTGCAGCGGGCGATTGACCAAGGTTGCTGGTTCAGCGTCGGTCCGGCCATGCTCAACGGCGAACGAGGTCGCGGGTTGGCTGCACTAATGCCGCGCGAACGAATGTTGACCGAGTCAGATGGGCCTTTCGCGCAGGCAGAGGGGCGCTCGCTCTTTCCTTGGGACGTGGCGAAAACCGAACCGATGCTCGCTGAACTGTGGAGCATGGGCCAGGACGAGGTCCGTGACCAGTTGATGTCGAACCTCAAGCGACTGACGACGCAGTTTGCTCCAGAGAATGACCGGTCAACATCAAAGCCGTAGGTCGCCGCTAATCGAGTCACTCTTCCGTAGTCCGCGGACCGACACGGGCGCGGAAGGACCCCCCTCGGTTTTTCTGCGCTCAAGGATCGGCGAGAAAAACGGAGCCAAATTCGTCAACACCGTCAGAAGGATGTGAAATCGAGTCGTTCTTAAAACGAAATCGAGTCGCTCTAAAGGCCCAAATCGAGTCGTTCTAAAAGTGGCCTCACAGCACCACAATTTGAACTCACTGGTGGGCCCGGCAGGACTCGAACCTGCAACCAGACCGTTATGAGCGGCCGGCTCTAACCATTGAGCTACAGGCCCCGCTGCGGGCGACCGCTCAAAGACGGCCGGCAACGGTGCGCGGCCCGTTTACAGGATAGCCGGCATTCCGGCAATGCCAATTGAAAGAGGCGATTGGGTCCCGCTTTGGCGCTCGCGTCGCTTTATCGGAGCAAAGCTGGAGGGGCCCTTAAGACGTACGGGCTGTCAAGCATGGAAGCGCTGAGCTGACCGAGACAGCCCAGCCTTGCGAAACGGAGTTGACACGGCTCAAAGAGATGCAGACCAAAACTCGCGAGAGCGATCTTCAAATCTAAGGTCGTAAGGTTGTAAGAAAACGGCGCATTGAAAACTACCATACGCGCGTGAATGTAACCGACCATCTCTCGGACCACGGCTCCGTTCTTCTGTTCGACAAACGCCTGGTCGTTCTTGCGGTAAGGCCGGCATTCTAGGCCGGTCATTCCGACAAGATCGATCTCCTCCACGAGGCGTTCGGCCACGGAAGGTCCGATTGTCAGACGTAGACCATCGTCGGTTCGGGCAACGCGGAGTCTGAGGCCTTCGTGCCTATCCATGACATGGGCAAGGCCATGCTCGAGCACTCGGATATTCAGGATTCCGCCGGGCAAGAAGAACAGATCGCCGATGCACGTGGAGGCTGAGCAGGCCAAGGGCTACATGGTGGCCTGGGTCATCGATCGCGCCGATGCAGGCGCCACCAGATGACATTGGTGATTCAAACTCATCGGTTCGACGCTGATCGTAAGCGCAGCTCTGCGGCGCTTTAATTGGCGCTTGACGTCTGTTTGATCACGGTGTGTCCTGGCACGGCATCGTCAACTTAATCGACCGCCGAGCCGAA
>NZ_AJQF01000525.1:0-8622 GCF_000261705.1 Bradyrhizobium genomosp. III
GAAGCAATTCCTCTGGCCAACTGCCAGCTTTCTGCGACGAACTGTGCTGCGCAGCGGCGTCGCCGACCTGCCTCGACTCCTTCAGGGCCGCGTCTTCGGGATCAATATTGCGCTCGAGATCCATCGCCTTAGCGCCGGCCGACGATTTTCGGAGACGATCCAGCGCGACACCGATTTTCGAACGAAAAGCGGAGACTTTCTTATAGCTCTTAACATCTTCATTTAACAACTCGCCGCGAAGCCGACCAACAATACCCTTCTTGTTGTTGTCACGCAGGTAGTCGCTGAAATTGCGAAGAGCGGTTGCATCCCTCTTGCCCATCTCTGACGCTACTTCGTTTTGGTACTCTTTGATGAGTTCCGCGTCCTGCTGATAAGGATTTACCTCAACGTGGCGTGTGATCGGCACGACTTCGCCGGTCGACTGCGAATTTCGGAGATGACCTATTGCTGTAAGAAGTTTCCAGGGCTCACCCTCTCCGCTGAACTCGCGCGCATCTTGAGACAGCGATTTTTTGTCGTCGAGCCGAGCAGAGATGCCCTTTTTGTTATTTGCGGAGAGCCAATGGCCAAAGCCGCGAAGAACACGTAAATAGTTATTGGTGGTGCCTTTGGCGGCCCCGCCCTTCGTAAGGGCCTTCTCAAGCCCCGAGATAAGGCGAGCATCCTCGGAGTAAAGGATCTGATTGCACTGCCTCCCTATCAAAACCTCCGTTGATTGAGCCGGCTGCAGCGCAGCGGCGGCCGGCATTGCTCCACCACCCACACCTGAACTGCTGATCTCTCTCAATTGCCGCTCAAAGGTCGCCGCGGCTGCAGACGGAGCCGCGGGTGAGCTCTCTTGCGGACCCGTGCTGCCCGATTGTTCATGCACCGACTTGGTCAAGGGGAAATCCATCCGTCCTCTTCAAATATGAACCTGGGCTATCGATCTGACATGCCGGGCAATCAGCAACAAACCGCCCTTTACAGCGCCGGCAGGCACGCACCGTGAGCATCGGCAGCGGATGTTCTTCCAAGGGGATCAGCCCTGTATGTTTGTTAAACTTAAATGGGGAAGCTGTCGAGAACCTGATGACGACAATTGCCGCGCCAAGACAGCATGGCGCATGTGCCTGCGCGCTTCGCCGTCAACAGCCGATAGACCGAAGATTCAGAGACAAAATACTGCTCCTCATCGGTGAGGCGTACGGCCAGCTTTCGCGGCGAGGACTATCTCCAGCCAACATCTTTGTGAATCGACGCTGAACATTGACCCATCAAGCACTTGGGACGCCGATCGGCGTCCGGACCCCATATGGACCCCGCCCGATTGCAACGACCGACTTGATCAGGATCGACGGCCACAACTACTGACGTATATCCGGCTTCTTGATGCGGCTGGACAACGTCTTCGCCGCGAGCCTCGATGGTTTTCGCATGCTTCTGTGAATCGGCGCGGGGGTCCGACGCCGATCGGCGCCGGGGTCACTTTTCCGGCACTTGAAAAATCAAGACGTTAGCCCACGAGATAGACTGATTGAGGGGTCAAATTTCGATCCGCATTCACATACGATCGAGCCACTCCTGCTCGTAGGGCAATTCGTCGAGCAGCAGCAGGGCTTTCTTGCTCAGATCCCGCCAGTCTGCGGCGGGCGCCTCAAGGATCCTCTCCGCAATTCCGCATGCGGTGTGGGTCATCTCCTCAACGATCTCGCTGGGAAGCGGCCCACGGGCCAGGTCGGTCAATCGGCGATGGGTGTAGAGAAACTGCGAAAGGGTGGTGGGTCGTTCAGCGGACGGAAATGAGGCGGCTTGCAGCATTGGGCGGGTTCCTTTATTGTGCATCTATCACCTCTATGGTGACAAATGCACTATACAGGAATTAACCATGGTGACAAGTGCACAAATTAGGGCGGCGCGCGGTTTGTTGAACTGGACCGTTCGAGACCTTGCGGAGAAATCGGGTGTGCACAGAAACACCGTGACGAGGGTTGAGACCGACGCGACGGCACCGGGTCATTCGATAGCCGCCATCCGCGCCGCCCTCGAATCTGCCGGCGCCATCTTCCTGGCAGATGGTCAATCGATCGATGGCGGCCCTGGTGTGAGGCTGGCGAAACCGAAGGCCTAGCTGCCCACACCTATCGGGGCGCTTCGGCGCGTCCATAGGGATGTGGGTGCTGCCCTATTGTAAAGCCACACTCCCATTCCAGCGTGCGGCGGCAGCAACGATTCGGTGGCGCCCGTGTCGACCGTTGATCTCAACGCCCTCGCGACAGATCAGTATCTCAACGCCAAGCAAGTTCGCGAGCGCTACGGCAGCGTATCGAACACTTGGCTATTCCGGCGCATGCGCGATGCGGCCTTTCCGCAACCGTCGACGCGCCTCGGTGGCCGCACCAGGTTCTGGCTTCTATCCGAGTTATTGGAGTGGGAGCGGAGCAAGCTCCCTATTGACGCGGACAGCGTAGGCGAATGATGACCAAACGGTTCGCGATCCGCAGTGACGAACCAATCACGGTCGATACACTGGAGCGTTGCTTGGATTGTCTTGCGATCCTAATGGATCAGTCGCCACAAGGCGGTGAAGTCTATCTCCCGATCTTCGAGCGGCTTGAATCAGAGCTTGCCACTGCGAAAGCGAAGGAAGACATGATGGAGCGAGCGCGCGTTAGGGCCGCGCGGTTTATGCAAGAGCACTCGATTAAGAAGTAGCCGCTACGTCTTGGCTGACTTACGGAATTTTTCCGCATTCTCCGCAGCTACAGCTAAGGCCCGCGACAACTCAAGCGCCTGCTCCACTGTCACTTGGAAGTGAACGCCGACAATGCTTGCAATGACGAGCGTGATTTCGTCGTCCATCTGCTCAACACAGATCGCCGCCGATTCATTTAGTTCGATCTCAGCAATTAGTTCGATCTCAGCAATACGTCCGATGAGATCATCCGGTTCATTCGTCATGGCTACAATCCATCCGGCGATTGGGCTCGCGACTGGCGTAGGGTCCGCTCGACAGCAATTCGAGCCCAGAGAACACGAACTGGTCAACTACAAGAATTTGTAGTCGCACACCTACCGCAGTGACCGGCATGATTGCGGACCGTCGCAGCGGAGGCCGCAGACGCAATTTCGGAGGGGGATGTGCCTGCGGCCTAGGGGGAACTGATGAGCGAAAGCTTTAGGGTTGGTTTCGCGATAGCCATCACGGCAGCCGTAGTCGCAGGGGCGTTTTTTGCTATCCGTTTTTTGATTGGCTTTTACGGATAGGATCTCGCCGCCCTACTTCCACCCGAACCTGTCGCAAATCGATGCGATGATTTTGTCGATCGCTATCGCGATGTTCTCATCAGCATATTTTCTGGCCAGGGCGGCAAGTGCGACTATCTGAATCAGAAAAATGCAGATGACGGCCACAAATCCTAAGTGGGGAAATGTGGCCAAATCAATTAGCGTAATGCGCGCGCATATCCAGTAGAATCGTTCCTCGCGGCGCTCATCGGCCTTTTGAGCCCAACAGTCCTGGGGGGGGCGCGGGGGCGACTCGGCGTCGCGAAACATGCGAAACGACGCTGTCCCTGCCACACCCGCGCCGCGGTGAAGTTAGCGGCCACGTGACTCGGCGCCTCCATACCGAAGAAGCGCTGTCCCTATCGCGCGCGCCACTAACTTCCGTGGTCAGCCTTACCGCCTTGAGCTGCAAAACTGACCGCCCCGCCCCCGAGGGGGGGCATCAACCCGCGGGGGGCCCTCGCGTTGTATCGGCGAAAAGCCTCCCGGGCCCCTACCAGGATTGGTTGGGCTGCCTGGGCCGCCACTGAACGCTAAACTGGTCACCCAGCCTTTGCAGCACGAAGGAGAGAGCCCTGTGGTTAAACTCGCACGCGTTCGCTGCATCAATAAGACCGACAGGATAAATCCCCACGAGAGGATTGAAAGTGTCGGAGGTGAATATTCAAACGGAAGTCAATGGAAGCAGTCTGTCGTTCAGACGATCAGAGACATTGAAAGCGGCGAATGGGAGTTCTATGTCGAAGAAGACGGACTCATGGCTGGCGTGGTCGTGGCCGAACACAACGGGCACAAATACATCAAGACAACGGCGGACGGCGTTCAGCCAGACAATCTTCTTTCACTGGCTGAGTGCCCGTGATCCCCACTAGCGACGGCCTCCACGGCTAAGACCCCCCTTCCGCGAGCTAACGCTTTTTCCTTCCGGCCGCCCTGCGCATCCCGACACGGAGCTTCAGGGCCGCCAGCGCGGCGGCGCTCGTCAAACGATTTGCGCTCGTTCCAATCGGCTACGGCGCGGAGACTCGCCGCACCGGCACCAGTGGAGATGGCCTGCTGCAGATGCGAATTGTTTATTCCCTCGGCCCGTTTCGGCTTCGATAAAGTGCGAGAAATTCTCGCACTTTCTCCAACGGCCATTTCTGCCTGCACCTGCTCCCAAATCTCCTTACGTCGCTTGATGTAAAACCTCTCGCACCTAGCCAACCACCGGACATTTGCGGAGAGCGAAGCCGTCTCTTTCCGGTGGACAGCCTTTGGTTGCGATAGCAACTTGGTCGTTTTTCAGGACGTGAGATTTGCTTATGCGCGATTAGCAACTGCCGTTTTCTCGCGTTTGCTCGGATTGCACCTCAAAGCGCGAACGAAGATCCTACCGCCGATTACTGTCATGCAGTGCGATTTTGACCGGTGCGTGATGCTGCTCTACATTTACACGGTCATAATGATCGAGTCGTGGCTCGATTTCTGGCTCGCGTCAGCCCAACGTCTCGCCCCAGCATGCTGCCCGTGCTGGGGTCTCTCTTTCGGAGACTGACTTGGAGTCCTGGCAGCCTGTCGGTCGTGATTGAAGCAAGACAGTCCGTCACCCTTTCGTCAGCTATCGCGAGCGCACCCAGTGCCTTTTATGACTAACCCGCACACCGCAAGCAGCGCGGGCGCGCTGGCGAAAGTCTCACAGGCATGCCACCCGAACCGGTTGGCACACACGCGGCTCTCCTAGAAGAGCGCGTATGCGTGCAGCGATCTTCCGCGCCTCCTTCGGCCCGAGGTTGGGTTTCAAGCTGTCGAGCCTCCTCGGCATTAGACGTCGCGATTTGGCGATCTGCTTGGCTCAAAGACTGATCGGCCGCGCTGGCCTGATTGGCTGCAAACACCGCAAGCGCTTGGGACCGCAGGGACGTGATTTGCTGCTCGAATATGTGCATCCATTGGCCTGTAGCTACCCTGTGTGGTGACGTCGCAAGCGATGGTGGCCAGCCTTCGCCCCTTGGATTGGCAGGGCTGGCCACCTTTGCTCCCGAGGGGCCCAAAATTCCCCCCTGGTGCCACCAAGGAGTATCGCTGAGAAGGACTGGAAGCACCTACCAGTACCAGTGGGTTGTCGCGCCCCCGCGTGCATGCCATATCAAAGTGCTCGGCCTGCAAATGTTCGAGCTGGCTCCGCTCATAGGAGTAACCGCCGTGCCTAGGACCGAAGTGGTAGCGGCAATCCAAGCATTCACGGACTACGTCCGTAGGCCAAGCCATACACCGGCAGAAGACACGTACGCGCCACAGCGAACTGAAGAACAGCTGGCCGATTGGCGATCCCGGGTTGAAGTTATCTGCTCAAAAATGGACGCGGTGGCGGATTGCCCTCTTTCGACCTTATCCGAATTCGAGGCGCTCAGACGCGAGATGGGGACAGATTTTCCCGCAACACCACCCGCTTTACTAAACCGTGTAGCGGACGCATTTTTACGCTGCGGGTCGGCGGATGCCGGCCCCTTAATCAGGACGGAGCCGGATGATGCCTAGCACATTCTCGCTGCACAAGATCGACGAAGCTATACGCGACCTCGAAGAAAAAGTTGCTCACGGTGCAGAAATCAGCCGCGAGGAGCTCGCGAGCGGCATTCTGCGGATTACGAAGCGTCTTCGAGATGAACTCGAAGCCGCGCTCAAGGTAATCGATAGCCTCAAGGATCACACCGGGCTCACGGTGGCAGCCGCGCGACCTAAACAGCGGGAACGTTAGCGGCCACGTGACTCGGTGCTTTGGGGTGGACCGATAAAGCGCTGTCCCTATCGCGCGCGCCACTAACTTCGCCCGGTCAGCCTCAAGGGAGGGAGAAGCTGACCGGGCAACGTATCCTCCGGACGAATGCCCTAGAGCAACTACCAGGATTGTGGGCGGTGACTTGGCAATCAGTCTCGGATCGCAGGCAGCGCCGTGGCGAGTCGCCATCGGCAACTTACTACCAAGGAAGGTACAGCGCGACGAACAGTACCAAGAGGATTAGAGCGCACGCCCACGCGAACAATAGCGCCTTATCCATCGGCCGATTCCGATCGATCTCCTCGGCCGCCCGCAGCGGCGTACCACTGCGGCCTTTCTGTTGAGCAACACAATGGGTGGTGCATCACTCGATTCGTAGATTTTCCGCCGACTCCTTTCCGCGATTTTTCACGATGTCGAAGCTGACTTTTGCGCCCTCTGCGAGCGAAGTAAAACCAGCCTTCTCAACCGCGGAGATGTGGACAAAGACGTCATTGCCGCCGGAATCCGGTTGAATGAACCCATACCCCTTTGTTGGGTTGAACCACTTCACTGTCCCAATTGCCACCTTACTTCTCCATTTTTCAAAAATGAAAAGTAGTGCGCGACTCCGACAAAAGAATGGCTTGTCGCGACGCGCGTCCGCAGGCCATACGGGTGGCACCGATCTTACATCCTCGCCAGGACGCTAAGCGCGTTCTGACCTGCCACGTTGATGTTGTTGGCGTTGGTGCCATCGCCCTGTTCGTTGGCTGAGAACACGTGCAAACCCAATAGTGGCGGAGCCGCGTACGCGGCTGCTCCACCGACCTGAGTAGTATTCGTCCGCCTGCAAGAACCCCCTGACCAATGAAAACGTTGGTCGCATCCACGCCAATACCGGAAACCGCGGCTGCTGAGTTCGTGACCAGACCAATGCGTGATGCATACGAAATCTGCGTCGCATCTTCGGCCAGCCCGAATACAGCCGACACCTGATTGCCTGCGGACGCTCTCGCCTGCCTCACGGTCGCGCTGGAATAGGTGTATGCGAGGCCGCTATCGATCGCCGCTGCGGATGCCGTCACGCGGTTATAGGCATTCCACACGCCGAGGTACCCAGCCACACCGCCAGACCCCGAACCGCCAAGAATCCAATCAAGTTGCGACGATGCATTGCTGCGCGTGGTGCCTCCGCGCCACGCTGCCGGCCCATTGGTGATGGCTTGATTGTTGAGCCAGATACCATTGACCTGGCCCAACGCCGTTCCAGCCGAGCGCACCGTGTCGCTTGTCCAGTCGGGACCGTGAGGCAGCCGCAGCGTACCGCTGTCGTTCCAGACAAACCAGTCATTGACCTTGCTGGCGCCGATCGCCGCGGGGTTCTTGGTGATGTCGGTCGTCGCGATCGACAACTCGGCAAATGTCGTCATCGTGAGTTTGGTGCCGTCATAGATTGGCACCTGATTGCCGTTGTAGAGCGCATAGTACAGCGTCGTTTTGGCGCTCTGCGTCGTCGTCATCACGGGCGTTGCGCTCACCAGGGTCAGGCGACCTTGCGGCGGAGACAGAACCCCGAGATTGCCACGTGACGTTTGAGCACTCGCCACGTCCGACAGATTGTTGGCGCTCGACAGATCACCAGCCCCAGGCTGGCCCACCACGTTGAAGTTCCAGTCCGCGAGCGTGCCGCTGCCGCCGGTCTTGTCGGACGTCATGGTCAGCGTCGTGCCGCTGTAGGTGACGAGGCCTTCCATCCAATTCGCCGTGTTCGCCGCCGAGCTAGCCCGCACGCGAGCGCCATTCTGATAGGCGAGGCCGGCCTGCGTGGTGAACGCTTTGGATCCGGTGCCGATAGCGAGCGACGTGGCCGAAGTGCCGCCATACGTGGGGGCGTTGGCCCCCGCAGCACCGGTTGAGCCCGTGGCGCCAGCATCCCCCTTCGACGCCAGCAATTGCCAGTATGTCGCATTCGGAGGCGTGTGGTTGGTGTGGCCGAGATCGGAGGTCATTCGATCGATCGAGAACGGGACCAATACATTCTTTACGTTGGTCGGCGGTAAGCGCGCGGACGTTGGCGTCGTTAGCGGCCCGAACGGAAAATATGTTCGAACTCACGCTGACGGCTACTACAACGATAACCTACTAGCTCTGCCGGAGTGTCCGTGAGTTTTAGTCAAGTAAATCGTCCGCCTCCTCTGCCGGCGCCCAACTGATCTTGCTCGCATCGGCCGGTGTCGCGCCCATACTGCTTAGGCACAGCCTCAGTAGGCTGAGCGATTTTGTACCCATCTCCGCGCCGCTTTGCAGGCGAGCGCGCAAGACTGATGCGATGGAGACAAGACAACGGTGAGATGCATTGAGCCATGGCAACTCGCTGGCGAATTCACGCCATGCATTGGCCTGTTGCTCGTTTAGCCAAGTGGGTGGAGCGCCGATTTCGGCACCGGTTGGATCGTTGCGTTTATAGCGGCCAGCATTGATGATGTGCCGGCCTTCAACCAGCGCCTTGGCGGCCGGCTTTCTTGGTCGTGGCATTTTGCCCCTGGGGGTCCGAATTGCAGATGCGCGTGAAATGGGGGGCCGCCGGTAGCTAGTGGCGGGGGGGGGGG
>NZ_AJQF01000526.1:0-6062 GCF_000261705.1 Bradyrhizobium genomosp. III
AGGGATCTGACCCACCCCTCCCCCTGCGCTTAAAGGATGCCGCGGGCCCGCATCTTCGCTTCAACGCGCCGTCGTGCTGCCTGGTTGTTGCTGGATGCTCGACTGATCTGAGCTGAGGTGTCCTTGCCGTAGGCTCCCCACAGGACCAAGCTGATCTCGAAAAGTTTGGCCTCGGTGATGAGGCGCTTCGGAATGTCGCCACCGTCGTCCCACTCCTCGACAACTGGAGTAAACGACACGCTCACCTCGTTGACAGTGCCAAGGCCTCCTGCCCTAAAGGCGCATCAGGATGCGGCTCTAACGAGTAGTAGAGTCCGACGTTATCCGAACGTAGTTTGAGGGTGCCGTTGCTGATGCGCCCCAGAGGCCTGCTGACATCATGACTGCAAAGCGCGGCGACGTCTGGATTTTGCGCGATGTGCTTGTCGAATGCGCCGCGCGCGAAGCGTTCCTCGAAGAGCCCCGCGATGATGGCCGGCCGATTCCAGGAAATCGCGAATCCTGAGATGGTTTCAGCCATTGCGTTGCGTCACCCGCAATCGTTTCTCGCGTTTCGCTTGCATCAACTTGCGCGCAATCACGGCTGGTGAGTCCGAGCACTCGGAGTGTCGGCTTTCGCCAGGCATCTTTACACGGCGCCGAACTGGCTTTCGGTCGGCCACATCGGAAGTGCGTTCGGATCCCTTAGACATTGTGGCCCGCCTCCTTCACTTCCTTCAAAAAGTAAAAAGCGCGGCCTTCGCGCCGATCGCCCAAGAAGTGCGCGCGCACTGGCCGCAGATAACCGAGGCGCACATCCTCGCGCTCCAGATCGTCCAGCAGCGCGTCGTGCTTTTCTCGGGCTTGGCTGCTTCCAACGCGCGAGCGGCCTCACATACCGCACCCAAACGGCGCTGGTACTCTGGCATCACGGTGAAGCACACGAGCTTGGAGGCTACGTTCCGCGCTTCGTCTGTGCGCCTATGCAGGACCTCCCGCGCTGACTCGATGTTTGCTATCTCCGTGGTGACTTCGCGGAGCTGCCGCGACAGATCGGCAATGCTGTCAGTAGGATCGTCACCAAGCAGCGCGGCCACGCCGGGCGAGATATGTTTCCCAAAAGCCGCCCTGCCCGCCTCGATCTTACCGCGCAGTTTCGAGCGCTCGCTGTTGAGCTTAGAGTCTCTCTGCTCCAATTCCACGCGTTTCGCGATCAGGTCGGCGTACGAGCTGTCGGCCTCCGCGAGGCTGGGGACGCGGAATTCGTCGGTGGTCTTCGTCTTCAACGGAGCCATTAGGCAACAACCTTTCCAAACAATGCATCAATGATACCGGCCACAGCGGCGACGTTGATGGTGACTGACTTGTGATGGCCATTGGATTGCCAGTGAGCGCAATGAGCGCCCGGCTGACTGAAGCGACTGACCGACCCATCAGGTTTGTGAATCGCGACGGCTCTACAATTGCAGGATACGGCAACCTGAGATTTTCGCGCCTCCGCGACGCCAGTGCGTGCGTCCTCGACCAAAATCGCAACAGCGATCGGCGCGTTGGGAATCGACTGCGGGGCCCCATCCAGGTTGACACTACCGGGTGTCATCGCGTGGTAGGCGCGGACCGCGTCAACAGCGGTGTGCAACTCGGTGTCAGAGGCGAGCGCAACAACGAGGTCGAGAACATTGTCCTCGTCTAGCTCAGGCGCAACGCCCGGTGCGCCGGAAGGCAAGATTCCGGCTTCCTGCAAACGCCTGGCGATTCCGGTGCTTCGCGAGCGCGGGAAATCAAGATGACGCTCGATCGCGTCGAGCACGTGATTCCAAGTGGCCATTGGGGCCGCTCTCCTTTCAGGATTGGAAATTGCGATTGGAGGGTTAAATAAAACGCCGCATGCAGCGGCTTCGCGGCTCAGGGCCGGGAAAAAGTGGCGACGCCGGGTGGTGGCCAGCGCGCCGAGTGCACGTCACGTCAGACCACAAATCGTGGTCTTCAAGGTGATACGTTCCCAACTATGGCGAAAACTGGATTTTAAGCCGCCAGCGCGATTTTCCTCCGGCGCGGCCTGTTCCTGCGAATGTCGGGCTCATTATCATTGGCCACCTGCGTCAGGAATCGCTTGGCGTCGATTGCCCGGATCATGGCGTCCTCAACGGCACCGAATTGCATGAGCCGAATGCCGCTTGTCGCCGGGGCGGTGCGGCCCGCAAGAAATTCAGCGCCCTCCGCAACTGCATGCGACCACCTGGAGTACGGTGCGCCCACGTCCTGCTGCCAATCCAGTAGCTCTGGCCTGGCGGGCTTGCCGGGCTTGTTGGGGGTGGCCGCCTGTTTGGTGCGGCGCTTGCCTTTGCTCTGGCGATATTGCTCGGCAGTTGAATGCCATCGCCCGTCCAAACCAAACCACTTGGACATATCCGCATTAAACGTCGCCCTCGCCGCCGCATCCAATTGCCAGCCATGGGCCGGCCCCATACCGGGGAAGCGGCGGTGTAGAATGCGGTTCAGCTCGCCAGGGCGCGGGCGGACCTCGGTAACATGGTCGGCTGCTATGGGTTGGTCGTTGTCGTTTGCGTGTTGCATTGGTTGTCTCTCGTGACGAGCGTACCTGACCGCTTCTGCGGTCTTGTGCGTCGGCATCTGCGTGCCGATCGAATAATCAAACAATCAAAAAAAGTTATACGTAACTCGGCCACTGGTTCGGGCGGCTCGCGGGATCCAAGGGATTTGCTATATCCCCGCCCCATGTTTTGGTTTTCATTTTGCACTCGGAGATGTTTTCCTGGGGGCGCGGGTCCCTATGTGAACGGCGGGAGAGATCAGCTAGACCCCGCCGCCGTGCGCGGTGTGCGCGATGTGCGTGATTTTCACGTATGACTCTCTACACGCGCGCGCGAAGCGCCTATAATGGAAAAATCGCGCACATGTCGCACACGTAGCACCGACCATTGAAATCATTTCGTTTTCCCGTGCGCGATCCGTGCTCAATCGCGCACGCTAGGTTCTTTCTCGGCCTGCCTAAGCAGTTGCAGTCCGATATAGAGTTGTCCGCCGCGTACCCTTTGCCCCTTCTTGAAGCCACTCTTGGTCAGCGACTGGACAAATCCCTTCTGGCTTCCGGGGCGCTCGCCAGATGCTTCAGCATAATCGGTCCACGATTTGAACAGATCCGCGACGAAGTCTGAGATGCTACGATTGTCCGGCTCAACTCGGCAAGCATCCTTCAGCCACTGGCCGAACGTGTCTTGCTCGGCAAAATACGTTTCGGTCGCCTCAACAATAGATGCAGGTCGCACCAAACCATTGCGCTGCCAGTCCCGGCACCCATCAACCATCCACCGCAGAATGGCGGGCGCCTCACCGCGAAGCTTTGCTTCAAGTTCACGATCCGGCTTCGTCGGCTTTCGCGTGAACGGCACGATGTTGAATCGCCGCCGGGCTGCGGCGTCGACGCTATGCAGTGCTGGCTGGTGGTTTCCAACCACAAACAGTTTGAATTGCGGCTGGAACGTAAAGAAGTCCTGCCTCATAAAGCGCGCTGAAATCGCATCGCCGCCCGTCATCTGTTTTATTCGCGACTCGGCCCAAGCCCTGCCCTCCTCTGTCTCGCTGGCGCTGACTAGACGCGCACCGCGCAACATCGCCAAGTCTGTCGGGTGTCTGTCACTGCGGCTGGCAACGAACGTGTCCATTGACGCCGTAGTCGCATAATCGTGCAGAATATAGCTAGTGGTGTTGAGAAAAACCGATTTCCCATTACCGCCGTCGCCATGCACAAAGACAAGTGCATGTTCGCGCGTGTCGCCCGTAAGGCAGTAGCCGCACCACTGCTGCAGAAAGCGGATCATTTCACCGTCGCCGCCAGTCGCGTCTTGAAGAAATCGCAACCAAAGTGGACAGTCTGCCTGGGCAGACGGCGCGGTGGACGTTAGTTTGGTAATGCCATCTGCAGGGTCGGCAGCGCGCATTTTCCCTGTACGCAGATCAACGGTGCCGTCTGGCGTTCCGAGCAGAAACGGGTCGCGGTCCCAAGCCTCGATCGTGACGGCGAAGGTTGGGTCATTGCGAGCGAACCCCTCGACTCCTGAAGCGAATGAACGCTTTCGTATAGTCGCGAGCGCCTTCGGAGACAGGCCCTGTGACATATCGCGGGCCATCACCCTAACATGGTGAGCCGCAAGGCCGACTTCGTTCCTGCGCCAGTACGAACCATCCCATTCAAACCACGCGCCAGTGGAGTGGCAGAAGCGCAGCGTGTCTCGATAGGTGCTCGCGAATATATACGCAACACTATCCTCGGTTACCGAAGTGCCGGGATTAGATGCGGGTTTGTTGTCGTTGGCTGCGACAGGCTCCTCATCGCGGGCTTCAACGGTTGAATTGGACGCGTCGGTTTTAATTGCATTTTGCATTCAGCAATCGCCCTTCAGGACAAAGTTGATGTTGATCGACGCGCTGCGGCACGCCTGGCGGGTTGAGTAAGAAGACGAGCAACGCTGACTGGCTTGGTGTCATCGCCGCCGCCAACTCGTTTACGCAGCCACTCGGCGGCCTCTGACGCGGACATGCTGAGGCTGACTGAAACCATGTTGATCGGCGAGTAGCCGGCGTTTCCAGCCGAATAATCGACAATACCACTGGGCTGGATATTCAGCGCGCGGCCTCGCTTCTTCACCTTCGAGTTGATCGAGGGGCGGAAGGATGCAACAGCGTGGAAGCCGCCCTGGTACTTGCGCAGATCTTCGAGTCCAAGCTCCGGCACCCATGCATCGAGGCTAGCCAACGCGCGGCGTTGATGTGTCAGCCCACGGGTGGTCACTATCGACTACCACCGGGCCGCGGTCACTGGCTTTGCTGGCTGGCTTAATCAGCGTCCCGCGCTCGGCGAAGTACGCCTCCGCCCGAGCCAACAATTCGTCGATCGCCTCTGGTGTGATTTCCGGAAGCTCGGCCAACGGTGTTTCGGCCGGCGAACCGTTGAACCATTCGTAAGGTCGGCCCGTATCGGGATGCGTTCCGAACGCCACGAATTGCGTGCGTTCACCAAACGCCTCGACCTGACACTTGGCGCCGTTGATCAGGTAGGCGCCTGTTGCGCGCTTCTCGCGAGGCTCGGTGGCGCGGAATGCGAACAGGGTCTTCGGTGCCTTGCCCATCCGATACGGCGCTCTGTCCGACCCCGGCAACTCCATCACCATCGCGCGGATAGCGTCGGCAGTCTCAGCGTCCGGCGTGTCGACATCAAGCCCCACAAGTTCGCCGCAGAGCAGACCCGTATTTGTGGCGTCCGGATAGTTGCGAGCGATGCCTTCCATTTGCGCAGCGGACCACCGCGAGCGCTGCCAGTTACCCATGACAGCGGCTTTGCCACTACACGCGACGGGACGGTATCCGTAAGCAATAAGGCTGCGACGAAGGTGGATAATGCGCTTAAGCGTGGCCCGCATGTTGGCAATCGCCCTCTAAAACGAGAGATGAAATTGATTCGACCATCGCGGGCGAAAGCGCAGCCCCGCGCGCGTAAGCTCGATGCGATCCATCGGCCGCACGCACAATGCGCACGCCGAACAACTTCACCCCTTCGCAGACTTCGACGTCCGCAAGGGCAACGTCAGCACCGAGCGGCGAATGAGTGGCGAGGATTTTCATATTCCGGGTCTCCCTCGATCAGAAGCTTAGTCAGTTGCCGGTCGACCTGAACCGGATCGTAATACAGGTTGAACGAGCCGGGGATCTTGACCGGCTCTCTGAAGTTGTGGTGGAAATTGAGTTGTGGCTGCACACAATTCCTCCGTTCGTAGTGTGTGATGAGTAGTGAGATTTTTCGGGCGTGACACTAAAGGTCGCGCTGCAGATATTTGGCGGGCGACGCGGGGCTGTTGTTCACGCAGCTACCTTGGACTTGCCGTTATCGTTTGCGCCGCGGGCAGCAAGCCGCCGCCGCGCGCGTGTCATCACGTCATCCTTCGACTGCATAGCGGCAAGCTCCCGCTCCAGGCGTTCGACGTAGGGCGCGAAGCCCGGCCGGTCGTGCAGCACCATCACCTCGGCGATGAGAGAGCTGGCCTCGCAAATTCGGACAGTAGCTT
>NZ_AJQF01000527.1:0-5294 GCF_000261705.1 Bradyrhizobium genomosp. III
AGTTCAGCCCAATTCGGCTTATTAACGATCGACTCACCACGCTCATTGGAGAACGTAGAGGTTTCTCAACCTCCGAGCTAAGCTCGGATCCTCCGCGCGAGCTACGGAGGGTTCAGTTCGAGAAGCTGATTGACGCGCTCGAAAACAACAGCCCGGCGAAATCGACACTCACCTTTGCAATTTACCGGCCGAGCCAAGAGCCGCTTCGAAGGCATTGCGTTGGTCAAGTGTCCAGAGATCTCAGAATGGGGCGCTAGCTTCCGAGAAGCTGACGAGCCTCGGCCCAATGCTTGGTTCGATGTTGAGAACGCCGTCGAGTTTTAACCGGCAGGGGTGCTAGCGGCAGCAACAGCTGAACGGTGAATGTCCCGTATGATCTTCCCCCAAAAAATTAGACGGGTTTAGGCGACGTTTAGCTCCATCTCGATCGGGGCGATATATCCCACGGCGGAATGGAGCCTTGTTCGGTTATAGAAGCCCTCGATGAAGGCGAAGATATCACGCTGGGCGTCGGCGCGGGTCTTGTAGTTGCGATGATGAACGAGTTCGGTCTTCAAGGTATGGAAGAAGCTATTGCGCCTCCAATAAGCTGACGGCCGCTGCCCTCCCGGCCGCAGAGAATAGCACAAGGCTGTTTCTAACCCGCGCAGCGTGCAACGGCTCTGGACAGTTTTTTAAAATGTCGCGCTCGTTCGGTCTCCTGGCGCAGCCGGGCGATCTCCGAAGCCTGGTCCGCCGACATCGGCGTCACCTGCGTGGTGGGGCGCCACCTCGCCGATGCCGGCTCCTGCCGGAGCTTGTCGACCCAGCGCCGCAGCACCGAGTCGCGCAGACCGAGCTCCTTGGCCACCGACGTGACCGTGCGACGGCTGGACACCACCAACTCGACGGCCTGGCGCTTGTACTCCTCGGTAAATGACCGACGTTGACGTTCCATTCGACACCTCCGGGCTCAATGAGCCTACTACAGGTGTCCACTCATTCGGAGGAGGTTCAGCGCCTGTCCCAAAACTCCCAAAGAGTCATAGATGACTGTGCTTTTGCTTACTAATGCTGAGAGACAAGCGAAATCGGAGGGCGCTCGTTCGAGTCGCCACGGCGTTGGACCTAAATGATGATAGCTCTTCGCGCAATCATGGCCCTTAATTGGGTTTCAGCAGCTCAATCGGTAGGGCGTTCCAGTTAGGTGGTATCTGCCCAAGAATATTGCGAACGAAGAAGTCCAGAAGCTTGAGCTCGCTATAATTGCCGGGCGCTCCGTGATCTGCACTGGGTACCACAAGCATGTCGAAGTATTTTCCTGCCTTGATGAGCCGATCAGCCATCTGGAAGGTAGAGGACGGATCGACATTGCGGTCCATTTCGCCGACAACGAGCATCAACTTACCCTGTAGTCTGTGGGCGTTGTCGATGGCGGAGGACAGCGAATATTCGATACCAACCGGCCAACCCATCCACTGTTCATTCCACCATATCTTGTCCATCCGGTTGTCGTAACAGCCGCTGTTAGCCACCGCCACCTTGTAAAAATCAGAATGGAAGAGCAGCGCGCTCACCGCGTTCTGCCCGCCGGCGGACCCGCCAAAAATGCCGACGTTCGAAATATCGTACCATGAATACTTCGCGCTCGCCGCCTTATGCCATAGAATCCGATCGGGAAAGCCGGCGTCCTTTAAATTCTTCCAGGCAATGTCGTGGAACGCGCGCGAGCGATTGTTCGTACCCATTCCATCGATCTGAACGACGATAAACCCCATTTGGGTGAGCGGCTCAACCAAGGCCGAGAACGACTTCGGAACGAAAGAACCCGTAGGGCCGGCATAGATGTTTTCCACCACCGGGTATCTCTTGTTTCGATCGAAGTTGAGGGGCTTGTGAATAACCCCCCATATATCGGTCTCGCCGTCCCGGCCCTTGGCATGGAAGCTGAGGGGCGGCTGCCAGCCGGAGGCGATGAGTTCCGAGATATCGGCGCTCTCAACCTGCATCAGCTCGGCATTATCACTGGCGCGATACAGCGCCAAGCGCGGCGGGACATCGATGCGTGACCACAGGTCGACATAGTAGCGGCCGTTAGGCGAAAACTCAATGTGATGGTTGGCCGGTTCAGGAGTGAGCGCGGTCAGTCCGTTCCCATCGAAGTCGACACGGTAAGCATGGACAAAATAGGGATCTTCCCCTTTGTCCCTCCCGCTCGCACCAAACCAAATCTGGCGCTTGACCGGATCGACGTAGTAGACCGCGCGAACCACCCAATCTCCTCTAGTGATCTGGTTTTTGAGCTCGCCGGTTCGGCCATCGAAGAGGTACAGATGCTCGTATCCATCGCGCTCGGACGCCCAGATGATCTCCTTTCCGTCCTCAACGTCGTAGCGGAAGAACTTTCCAGTGTTCTGCTGGTCCATCACCAGAGGCTGGTAATCGATGAAGGTAATGCTGCGCTCATCAATCAGAGAGCGCACCTTACCCGCAGCAGCTTCCACCTCGACAAGTCGATAGAGTTGGTGCCCGCGCTGATTATACTCGAAGGTGAACCCGCGACCATCCTTCCACCACTTGATCGGCGAAAGGTGGTAGGGATTTGGAAAGGAAGCATTGTCGATTTCAATCTTGCTCTGCATGATGATGTCAAACAGCACCGGCTGGAGCAGCGGCAAGGCATCACCCGGCTTCGGATACGTCATCGTCGAATATCTAGGTTGAAGCTCGTCCGTCGGGGACGATTCGATGTAGTGGATCTGACGTTTGTGGCCTGGACGGATGCGGTAAGCCGCGAGGTGACGCGAATCTGGAGACCATCTTAGCGTCGAGAAAGCATAGTAGTTGCCTTCCGATCCGTCCCAGGTCAAAGGGATGTCCTGCAAGCCGTCCTCGCTGCGCAGGAAGATATTGTATTTTGTAGTATAGGCCAACCATTTGCCGTCAGGGGATATGCTTGTGTTCTCCGGATCGTTCTCCGCGGGCGGAGTGGGGTCATAGCCCATCTGTTGATGGACGTCCGGGTGCATGGCATTGGCTGTGCAGCCATAGCTTACGAGGTCGCATGTCCACCGGGTGTTGTCGATGTTGAAGGTGATCATGCGAGCATCGTCGGCCAGCTCGAAACGGTCGAACGGCAGATTGTCGGCCTTATAGTTCTCGAGGCTTGCCCTGGCCAGCGCCGCCGCGAGGCGGGTATGATCAAAAGCCGGCTGCTTTCCGCCAGTGGCAGCATCGACCTGCATGAACTGGTGCTTGCCTTGAGTCGTCCGTCGGTAGACGAACGCTTCGCCCTCTGCGAGCCAGAACGGAACGTCGGGCATATTGACAGTGAGCTGGTTATATTGAGCGCCGATCGTTAGCGCTCGCTCGTAATCGGACGGCACCAGCAGCGGCTTTGCAATGTTGTCGGCCGGAGCCTGCGCGGCTGCCAATCCCTGCTGACCCAGCAGCGCAAGCATGAAAGCGCCGAGCTTGTACATGATCGTTCACTCGTCCTCGTTGTGTGGGGATAACGGAGGCTGGGGTTGACCTCACGAAATTGGCGCAGCTGCGTTCAGTGTCTCCTCCAAAGCCCAGCACTGACCCTTGCGCACAAAGCGTCCTAAACGTTGCACGCAAGTCTTGGGCCAGAATCAGGCTCCGATCTCCCAGACACCTGAGTGGGCGACTGGGCGGCACGGTCTAAAGCTGTGATCACCGCTCTGGCCCCCGGCCAGGGATGCAGGGGTATGGACGACGTCGCCATAGATAGATGGGCCTAGGGGTCACTGAAGATGTCCGGCATAGCCGCCACCGCCGTGCACGCCAATATAATTCCCGGTCCAGCTCCACAGTGTCGGATGAAACCTTCACCGCTGGATCGAGATCCGCCGAATTCGCGCCACCGCAAGCGGCAAGCGTAACTGCTGCCGCGCCCCGTATAAGAACTCCAGGTCGCATATCACCTCACGAACAACACATGTGCGCGCCATCCGCAACGACGTTCGATGTCGTGGCGTCGCTTCTACGCCCCTGGTGGTGAGCAGACTCCATGCCAGCGAAGCGATGCGCATTCCCGACGGCTTCCGATAGCTATGTCGCTTACGCGACAAGGCTAGCGATTGTTGAGGCAAGCCGTATGTCTGACCTCGAACACACCAGAACGTCCTGCCGTAGCGGCCGATCAGCTTTGCGGGCTGCATCTCGGTCTTCGTCGGCCATGATGCAAGAAGGCCAAGGAAGAACGTGTGGGCGACGCATGGATGGCATCGTCAACTTAATCGACCGCCGAGACGAAGGAGGCGATTTTCAAAGGTCCGAGATTCGGCGATAGCGCTTGTCGCGGAGATTTCGCGCCAAGTCGCAAAGGCTCGTTCGCGCGAAGCACGACGGAGGTCGGCGGCGACAGCTCCGAGATAGGGGATGCGGAAACGTTCGCGACCTGATCGTGAACTGACTAAAACCGTTGAGCCTGATGGGGCGCTTTGAAACGCTTCATGATCCGCTCGCGTCGCCGCGTCTGCCGATGAGAATTCTCGGCGCGATTGTTGAGAGTTTTGTGCGGGCGATGTCCGACGTGAAAGCCCATGCTCGCCCTCGCAGCGCCGTACGAACGGAGCTTGTCCGTGATCATCACGCGCAGCGGCGTGCCGGCGGATTCAAGCGCTTCTTCATGAGCCGCAGCGCAGCGCGCGAGTCTCTTCGGGGCTGGATCAAGACGTCGAGAACGAAGCCATTCTGGTCGACAGCGCGCCAGAGCCAATGTTGTTCGCCCGCGATCGAAATAACGACCTCGTCCAGATGCCATTTGTAACCGCGAGCGGAAGCGCGCTGGCGGATGCGATCGGAGAACGCCTTTGCCATGGTCGGTGTTGTAAATCTCCGGCGTGCCGTACGTCGCCGCGCCTCGTCCAGAGCCGCCACGCAGAACGAGACGTCCATCGTATTCGACAGCCGCCACGCCAGAACCGCACGGCTCGCTCAGTCGATGATGGCGACGAGATAGAGAAAGCCGCGGCCGATGGGCAGATACGTGATGTCGGCCGCCCACACCTGGTTCGGCCGGTCGATCGTTCATGTTGCGCAGCAGATCGGGACAGAGATCTTGTGGCCCGGCGCCGGCTTTGTCGTGTTCGGCTTCGGTCCCAGCGCGGCGATGCCCATCTTGCGCATCAACTGTTGCACGCGCTTGCGATTGACCGCAAGCCCCTCAGCCTCAGCATCGCGGTCATTCGCCGCGAGCCCAGGAATGGCCAGGCGGTGATCAGCTCGTCGATCCGCTGCATCAGGGCAAGGTCGTTGAATTGGCCGGCTGTAGCGGCCGGGAGACGCTA
>NZ_AJQF01000528.1:0-8632 GCF_000261705.1 Bradyrhizobium genomosp. III
GAGCAACATGCATTGCCGACGGATCGACAGCGCCTGGTCGACGCGCTCGAGCATTCCTCGACGGTCCGGCGTGCTCATCTTCCGGACCTCCGCGCTAAAAACTCGCGCTCGACCGTCAGTTTGTCCGATCTTGGCGTGCAGCTTCTCGATCTCGCGTTCGCGCGTTTCCTTCGCTCTCGCGCCCGACACCCACGTCAAAAGCCGGGCCGCCTGGTCCAGCAGCTGCTTCTTCCAAGCATAGATCTGGTTCGGTGAACCTCATAGCGCTGGGCCAGATCGGCAGCCGTCGCCTGCTCCCGCACCGCTTCCAGTGCGATCTTTGCCTTCAACACCGCGTCGATCTTCCGTCGCGTCTTCTTCGTCATCATGCCCTCCGTCGATCAAACGGAGCGGCCCTTTTCCAACCTGGCCTCTCGTCCCAAAACCGGGGTCCATTTCAGGGCACCATTCGCCGGGTCACGCGCAACGTCAAACGCCGGCGGGATGCCGGTATGACCTTGCGATGGGTCGCGGCCGGCATGATCGAGGCCAACAAGGGTTTCCGATGATTGAAGGCGCATAAGAAATCGTCGGTTCTGCGTGCGGCCCTTCAAGCTCACCACGATCGCATGACGATCAAGCCCGTTGCCCACGTCACGAGCGCGGCGCTCAACAGCGATCGGGACATCTCCCGCTACCTTCGCTCACGAAAGGTCGCGCAGCGGGCATTGATCGTTCTCACCCAACTCGGCGAGGTGCGGAATGGCCCGTTTCAAGAACAGTGCCGAAAGTTCGGTGGTGATGCGAAAATCCAAAATTGCGTATTTCGCTCGCTATTTCTTTGAGCTTGTGAAAAACGGGCGCACTGCAAGGTAGGAGCAGCGGCACAGCTTTCGTCCGTTAGAATTGCTGGTCGTCCCACGACATGTTTCTCTCCTCGGGGGATTGCGAACGAAGATCGAGGGCGACTAGGCGAAGAGTCCACTTCTCGACGTCGCCCCCGCAACAAACCACCCAGCCCCCGACGGGCTGCCCACGCAGCGTGAGCATTGTGCGAATCGATTTTCGTCCGGTGCGATCAGCTCCACATGTTTGCTAGGGAGCTGTCGCATTGCCTGGCCGAAAATGTTCCTGAACTGAGTTGTTGCCTCACGTAATTTTCTCTCCACCGCTGGTAGCGCCAGATCCGTCACCTTTGATTGTTCTCGCAGCGGCTCCAAGGCGATCTTTGCCTTCAGCGCTGCTTCGATTTTCCGTCTCGTTCTTCTTCATGGTCTCCGTTTATCAAAACAAAACGGCATCCGCACCATCTGAGCCGCCGGTCCAGAATCCGAGGCCACTTCACCTCACCGACCGTGGGTACTCACCTCGATGTCAGGGTCCAATTATTGAAGTTGAAGTTCATCCCACCTGGAGAGGAGGTGATCTCAACGCCGTATTGGACGTTGCCGACGTTTATCTCCCCAAAGTACCCTTTAGACTTGATCCACTGCAGGACACTCTTGATATCCACCGTCCCACTGTTGGTCTTCGAAGTGCGCAGGAATGAGATGACCTTATGGTGATTTTCTCCTTGAAACACGTTCCAAGTCGCTCCGCCTACATCGACATTTGTGTAGATCGGTATCGCCGCCCCGGAAGAAGCGTACTTGTAAGAAATGGGCTTGACGTTGCCGCCACCATCGGGATTGCCGGTGTAATTCGTCCAGAGCATTATCTCATACTGATTTGAGCTATCCCAGATATCGTAGGCGACGTCCCAGGCGCCGCTAGTCGGAACTTCCTGATTGAAGTTCGAGATCAGAGTGTTGATCGAACTGAGCGGTTTGCCGACATTGAAACCCTCGTGGGGATAGCTCTTGATGCCACCAGTATCAGGCTGGTTCGACCACACCCCCCACTGGTTGACAGCACTCACCGAGATAGTCTGGGGTCCTGCGCCCCTGCCCCATACGTCGTTGTTCCAACTGTAGCCATCGATTGAAAAGCTCCCGTATTGAGCGCTCGAACTCCATATCGGAGCTTTTGCCGATATTGGCACAAGCGCAACACTGGCCGCACTCAGGGCCGCAAACACCTTTAGCTTTGACACGCTCGCCATTCTCAATCTCCAACCTGACCTTTGCCCGCTCGCCCCTCGCAAGAGTTGGGCCATTATGCGCAGAGCCAGACGTGCTATTTTTCTCGCGCTCCGGGTTGCGTTCCCGACAGGCTGGCGGATTTCAGACAGGGTCCCGCCGCAGGATTGGTTGGAATTGAAAGCGGCGTAGTCTCTGAGGTGATCAACCTCGAATCATCCGCCGTTTGGAGCGCCGGATCGGAGACCATGCCATGACCAGCAATGTCACAAAGATGCATTTCCCCGCCGTGTGAAAGAGAGACGGCTCCGCAGCTTTTCGAAATTGGTTCGATCCGGTTGAAACGGCGGTGCGGAAACCAACGCGGGAACTCATTAGAGGAATTGCTCCGCAGCGAGCTCGATGCGGCCCTTGCGCGGCCGCGCTACGGACGCGGCATGAAGGCCGGCCATGAGGAACGCCCCGTTACGGGCATCGACACGGCAGCCAGCCGCGGTCGCTGACCGGTAGCTTCGGGTCGATTAAAATCGCGGTCCCGCGTGCGCGGCTTGACACCCGCGATGGGGGACGACCGAATGGAAGAGCCAATTGCTGCGGGCTTGCAAGGATCGCCTCAGCCCTGCCGAAGTAGACATCGACAGGAGTGAGGTTGTCGATGCTCTCATGATAGCGGACGTGATTGCAGTGTTCGACGAACCGGGACGAAGCGCATGGTATTGCGCGCGACAGCTTCGCTGATCGCCTCTGCGTCGGCAGCATCAGTCTTCCCGCGCTTGAGTAGAGTCGAGGAGAGGCGCGGTGATGCGCTTGTTGCGCGTTCCGTTTCCTCTCCCCGCTCATCAAACCGGACGTGCGGTTTTCCCGCATCCGGCTTTCCGACAGGTTTCGTCACAAGGCGCACGTCGGCGACACTTTGCGCACGCGGTTCAGCACAAGTACGCCAGGGTTCCCATAGATCTGATCAGAGAACCGTCTGACGCCACGTCCTGGCGTCTTATGTCGTCTGCGCAGAAAGGCGAGCACGCGGTCAAAGACGTGTCGATCAACGGCCTGATGAGCCGTAGCAAGCGAGCCATAGCTGAAGTAAGCGGACCAGCCGCGCAGAAGGCGGTTCAGTCGTGCTTGTACTTCGGGCCAAGCGCCCTTGTTGCCCGGCGTCAGCAGTTCGCTGACCTTCCTCTTGATCCGCAGCACGCTTTTCTTCGACGGAGCCGCGCCAAGATACCACCGCCCCCCATTGCGGAAGTGGCGGGGTCCGAGCGTGTACCCAAGGAAGTCAAAGCTTTCCAATCGGGCATTCTTCACCGAGGTTTTAGTCTCGTTGAGTGTCAGCCCAAGCTTGGTCATCACCGCTTTCGTCCACGTCAATGCGTCTTCCGCGTGGCCGCGGCTGAGAATGACGAAGTCGTCGGCATAGGAGATAATCTGGCCATGGAATGCTTCACACCGACCGCTGAGACGCCAATGCTTCAGGAACCGGTTCATGTAGATGACGGAGAGCAGCGGACTGATGACACCCCCCTGTGGCGTGCCACACTTGTTGCTCTTACCGCCGCTCATGCGCCGTTTCCCGTTGCTATCCCGCTCCTCGACCGGTACTCGCAGCCATAACTTAATCAGCCGCAGCACATTCCGGTCGACGATGCGTCGGGCCACCGATTTGAGGAGGTCCGAGTGCGGTATCGTGTCGAAGTATTTCGACAAATCGGCGTCAACAACATCTGTGTAGGCCCGGCACATAAGCCGGTGCACTTCCTTGACGGCATCGACCGCGTTGCGGCGCGGGCGATATCCATAAGCTCCGTCCTCAAAATCCGCCTCGAAGATCGGTTCCAGCACGATCTTTGCAGCAGCTTGGACGACCCGGTCCCGGATTGTTGGGATACCGAGCGGACGTTCGCCGCCGCCGGGCTTCGGGATCATCACCCGCCGCACCGGATCGGGCCGATAGGTCTTCGTGACGAGTTCATCGCGCAGGCCAGCCAACCATGCTTCGAGTCCCGACGCGTCGATCTGTTCGAAAGTTATTCCGTCCACTCCCGGCGCACCCGCGTTGGCGCGGGCCAGCTTGTAGGCATGGCTCAGAATGTCCTCGCGGCAGATCTTGTCGTACAGCACGTAGAAGCGGAAGGCAGGCTCCGCCTTCGCCTTACAATAAAGCTTTCTTTCTCTGAAGGCTCCTGATCTTATCGGGCGTTTCAAGGCTCATCGCCAATCTACCCTTTCCCTCGCCATCTTCAAAAGCGCACCTGAAGTCAGGGTCCTTTCCTCCGCCGGAATTACCCGGTTTCATCGGTACCTTTGACCCTGTCCGACTCCCGTCCGGTCCATCGACTACTCAATGCTGAAGGCGCGACCTTCGACCAAGACGGGTCTCCCCCGATTACCCGTACTACCTTTCCAACGTGCCGTGCCCATTACCCCGGTGAACCAGACAGGTGCGTGCGTCGATTGCTTCCCTGTCCGCACGGCCTTCCCCGCCATACGATCGGGTCGGCATTCACATCGTAACTTTCGAGGCGTGCTCAGGCTTCACTCACGTTACGGCCCGCTGGATTGCTCGGCCGCCTAAAGCGACCTTTGTCACGAGGCTTCGATCCGTCCGATTGCTCGTCCAAACCGCTCGTCAGCTACCAGATCAATCGACAACTCTCTGGGTGGATCCTTCCTCCACTGGTAATACGCGCCGTCGGGGCGCACCGAATGGCTTCACATATTGAGGTAGCAGCAGTTTGACGTCATGACCCAAAGCCGCGATCTCGCGCGCCCAAAACCGACATGGCTGAAGTGGAACAGTTCTGCGCGTTCGTCGAACTCGAGCTTTCCCAGCACAGCCGTGACCGCCTGCCCGCTATTGCGCGCCTCGGTCGTGGTGGTGACGTCCCCCGACGTGACCCGCATGCGCCGCTATCCGTGCCTCAGAAGCCGATTGCGATCGTCCCGAATGTTCGTAGACCTATACTTAGCATGTAGGTCTCATTCAAGACGGGGGGCACGCCGCCTACCGTATAATTGTAGGATTTCAGATAGTTCAATCCCAGCACCAAGCAATCGTCGACATAGCCGGCACCGACCACATACTGGTTGATCTCGTTGGCCTCGAGGTCCCAGCGCGCCGAGCCCGTGACCACCCAGTTGGTCGCGACCTTCAGCGAGCCGGTGGTGAGGATGCCTTCGCGGCGGGTCAGATAGCCGAGCTCCGGCTGTGCCGCGTAGTTGCCGTACATCACGCTGATCGACCAGCGATCGAAGTTGGCGCGGCCTTCGGCCTCGAAACGCTGGACGTTCCAGGTCTGCTCGTCCATGCGGGAGCGGACGCTGAAGGTGTAGGTGCGGTTGGGCGAGTAGTCGATACTCGCCACGTAGTCGGAGCGGGGCTTGTCGAGACCGGAATCGAGGCCCGTGTTGATGGAGTCCCGGACCGCGTAGGAGTTCATGCCGAACAGCTGGTAGGACTGGCCGAACAGCACCTTGGCCGCGCCGCCCTTGTCGAACTGCGTGGTGGCCTGCACGCCGACATTGGCGCGGCCGCCGCCCTCGACGCGGTCGTAACCGGAGAACTTGTCGACGCTGAACAGGTTCGACGTTTCGAATACAAAACTCTGCGCATCCTCGTTGGGAAACTTGCCGGCATAAGTCTCGTTCGGGCGGATGATGATCTGCGCGATCGGCTCGACGGTGGTCGAGCCCCAGGGCTGAACGTTGATGAAGGGATAGCGGTATTCGAGGCCGACCGTCGGCATCAGGCGGAATGCCTGGGTGTCGCCGACCGGTAGGTAGTTCGACACGCCCGGCTGGTTCGAGACCGAGGAGTTGATTGCATCGGCGCGCAGGCCGGCGAACGGCGTCCAGATCTGGCCGAGCGGGTCGGTGAAGGATTTGCGCCACTGCGCTTCCGCCGACAGGCGGGTATAGGTGCCGGGGAAGCCGCGCAGCAGGCACTGCGATGGCGTGCGCGCGAGCGGATCGGCCGACGCCGTCGTGCACAGGCTGTTGGTGTTGGCGAGCGTGGTGATCGGATCGAACACGGCGCTGTCACGCGACAGGTTGACGGAGTTGGTCTTGTAGCTGAACTCGCCGCCGAACACCGGATAGTTGAGCACGTTCGAGTAGTCGATCACGGGGTAGACGATCGGGACCTTGTCCTGGTTGCCCGAGAAGCTCCGCCAGTACATCGTGCGTGCGTCGAAGAAGCTGCGATTGCCGGCGCCGGTCAGATAGAGCTGCGAGACCGCGTCGGTCGGCAGGTTCAGGAACGAACCGAGCGGGTCACGGTACTGCGACAGGCGGTAGTCCGAGAAGAAATAGTAGTCGGACATCACGACGCCGTCCCAACCCCAGACCCATTTGTCGTTCAGCGCGAACTGACCCTTGGTCTCGACGGCGCCGCGCCACTGGCGGTCGCCGGGCTGCCCGGCGAAGGCGCCGCGATCGAGCTGGTCGATGCCGTAAGCACGGATCTGGTAGGCGCCGCCCATCAGGCGCTGGCGGAACTCCGCCTGGAACAGCACGCCCTGCCTGGAGGTGATGCGCGGGTTGAAGGTCACGTCCATATCGGGCGCGATCGCCCAGTAGAACGGGACCTCCACGCCGTAGCCGTAGCCCGTGTTCGAGGTGAAGCCCGGCATCAGGAAGCCGGACTTGCGCTTCACGGTCGGGTCGGGCGTCGAGAAGTAGGGCATGTAAGCGAGCGGCACGCCGAAGAACTCGAGCTGCGCCGTCTCGAAGTACAGCATCTTCTCCTGCTGGTCGTGGATGATGCGGGCACCCTTGACCTGCCAGAGCGGTGGCTTCTTCGGATCGTCCTTGCACGGAGCGCAGGCCGTGTAGACGCCGTTCTCGAACACGGTGTAGTTGCCGCTGGAACGGTCGGCGCGCGTTGCGGCCATCCGTGTCCGGTCGGCGGTATCGACCCGGAGCGAACCGACGAATCCGTCGCGATAGTCGTCGGACAGATCGATCGTCTCGGCATAGGTGATCTTGCCCTCGGCATCCGTCATGCGGATGTTGCCTTCGGCATGGAGCCGCTTGGTCTTCTGGTCGTAGGCGACCTTGTTAGCCTCGACGCTGGTGCCGTTGTAGAACAGCTGGACGTTACCGACCGCCGAGATCCGCGAATTATTGTAGTCGTAGACGACCTCGGTCGCCTGAACCAGCATCTGGTTGTCGTTGGCGGCCTTCGGCGGCTTCGGACGCGGCGGCTGCGTATTGTAGGAGACGTTCTGCGCCGATGCCTTTACGACGGGGCCGAAACCAGTCGCGATGACAACGGCTATGGCAAGCAAGCAGTCGCAGACTAGCGACGTGAAGAGCCACGGATCGTGCCCTGGCGCAACCGCAGTCAGTTTGTGACGATGCGCAGCCACAGCCACTAACCTTTCCGTCGGGTCAGCAAGGCCAACAATCTGATGAAGCGGCCAACGCAGACTGGCGGCCAGACCGAAGTCTCCAGTTGCATGAACTCACACTTACTTGACGTCCTGATACAACTAGCCACAACAGCGAGCAGGAAAATGGTGAACACGTTACCTTAAATTCTCGGCATCGAGCCGTAGCACTGGCTCCAGCCCTCTTGCGGTTGCGCAGAAACCCTCGGCAATCGACGCGAACCGCTACGCTGAAATCTCTTCAAGTCGGCCTCGCTTCGGCCCAGGGAATTCGTGCTGAAGGCGTCGCGCTGGAAGGTTTGCGGAAGCATGTGATGGCTGATCTGACGGGTTATCAGGTTCATCCGAACCGAACTATGCCTGGAAGCACAGCTACTGGAGCAAGCTGCGAGAGCCCAGGAGCAGCAGCAGCGCTATGGGCGGAGCGCGAAATGCCGATCGCGGAGAAACTCCGCGTCTCCGATAGGCGATCTTGGGCGGCAGCTTTTTCAGCAAAGGGATCAGGAACACGAGCAGTCCGCGCTCATTGGCCAAAGCTTTGACGAACTGTCGGTCCGCCGACCATGCCACTTGGTTCGCGTGGGTCGTTCCGATATCTGTCAGCTGCGACCTACTCCGAAGGATGCTGATCTGTTGTTGTTGCGGCGAATATGCCAGCTGCTTGCTAATCGGCCGTTTCACGCCCCCCGGCGCATGACGGCCATTATGCGGGCCGGGAGCCATGCGGTGAAGCGCGAGCGGGTGAAACCGTTGATGTGCAGAATGGGAAGGCTCAGGCCGAAGCCGCGAATAACGCAACCGTCGGGGCCAGAGGCCAATGTTGTGTTCTGCTCCGCCGTTTGCGGATTGGTGCCAGAGGATCAGACACAGCTTCACTGCTGGCCCAAAGTCGGCCGGGCCGGCCTGCCGCGGGCTAGAAGCGCAATGGTTGTGGCTTCCCAAAGACGAACTCCAGATCGCATCATGCACTCCGCTGCCCCTTCCTGTCCAATAACGAGCGCCTGCGCAAACGAAGCAAGCTGCGTGCCGCTCGAAGATGGAGATCCTCAAGCGGGTTTGTTCATGGTACATGCGTCCGGTTGTGGACATTGGTCCGAACCAGACAATCGAGTCCTTGGCAGTGATATCGGTAGTTGGTGGAACGCACGATTGCACTAGGGTCCAGACTCAATTGAGCCAATATGCGAC